>JALZWN010000047.1 GCA_023300235.1 Mariniblastus sp. | reverse complement strand
CAAACCGTCGGCATACGTGCAAATGATATTGAAATCGTGCGACGTGTTGAAGGCATTATCTGCGACCGGATAGCCGTCCTTTAGTTCGATCGGGTGTTTTGCATCGGTACCGTCGATGGAAATTGGCCCCTGCCCTGGCCCGTTTTTGCCCAACGCCCAAGTGGCGATGTCCACGTGGTGAGCACCCCAGTCAGTGAACTTGCCGCCGGAGTACTCGTACCACCAGCGATAGGTTTTGTGGGCGCGTTGCTTGAGGTACTCGACTGATTCTGCCGGGCCTTGCCACATGTCCCAGTTGAAGCCTGCCGGCGGTTTGGATGTTTTAAACGGACCACCGACTTGGCCGCCGTCGATTCCGATCGTGACTTTCTTGATGTCGCCGAGCAACCCTTTGCGGACCATGTTGACCGCTCGCAAAAATCGGTTGCTGGAACTGCGTTGCTGCGTCCCTACGAAGAAAGTGATGTCTTTGTGTTTTTCACAAGCCGCGCGGATCAGTTTGTTTTCTTCTAGCGTTAGCGTGAGTGGCTTTTGGCAGAACACTTGCTTGCCGGCCTCCAACGCTTCGATGGCTTGTTTCACATGCCAGTGATCAGGCGTCACAATACTGACGACGTCAATGTCGTCGCGCTCGAGCACTTTGCGGTAGTCGGTGTATCCATCGGCTTTACCATTACCAATGGTTGGGTCTTTGACGGACATGTCAACGTGTTTTTGATCGACGTCACAAATCGCAACGATGTCGCCAAACTTAGCATGCTGTTTCGCATCGCCTCGCCCCATACCGCCAAGACCGATGCAACCGATACGAGGGCGGTCGTTTTTCGAAGTGTTCGCGAACGCGGTTTGGTTCCAAGCAAAGTACGGAACCGTGGCCAGTGCAGCGGTGGATTTAAGGAAGCCACGTCGTTGAATTTTTGAGCACGGTTGGGAGTTGTCGTTTTGATTTGTGGGATTCATTATGGTTCCGGGATTGTTTTTTAACATTGCCAGTTTGTTTTGCCCAAAGTCGGCTCAGTTTTTGGCTTTTCGCTGAGTAGCTCGATTATATGATTCGACTTATAACGGTATCATTGTTTTTGGGAAATGCCTTGGCAATCCCACAAATATACAAACAAGCCAATCCTTCGATTGTTTCGTCACAATGCAAAAAAATACCCTGTTCGCAATTCGTGCTTTCGGCTGGTCGTCGCTGCTAGCTTTGGTTTGCGTCGCCGGAATCAAATCCGCTCATTCACAAGTAGCTGACAAAGCCGAAACATTGTCGGTAGAAGAGACGACGACCGAAGAGTCAACGACCGAAGATTCAACGACAGAAGAGACGTTTTTGTCTGGGGTTCGGCAGATCACTTTTGAAGGGAAACGCGCTGGCGAGGGGTACTTCAGTAGCGACGCTTCGTTAATGGTGTTTCAGTCCGAACGGCGAGCTGATAATCCGTTTTATCAAATGTATCTGTTAGATTTTACCACCGGCGACATTGAAAACGTCTCGCCGGGCCATGGGAAAACGACCTGCGGATGGATTCACCCGGACAACAACCGCGTGCTGTTGGCCAGCACCCATGAAGACCCAGAAGCAAGGCAAAAACAAAAAACCGAACTTGAGTTTCGGGAGTCCGGCCAGTCGCGTCGGTACAGTTGGGACTACGACGAAAACTACGAACTGTACGCTTACGATCGGACCGAAAAAACTTATCAGCGTTTAACGACCGCCAAAGGCTACGACGCCGAGGGAAGCTACTCCCCCGATGGAAAGCAAATCGTGTTCGCCTCCAATCGGAACGCCTACAGCAAGAAGTTAAACGAACGCGATCAAAAGATGTTCGGCATCGATCCGGCTTTCATGATGGAGATTTTCATCATGAACGCCGACGGAACCAACGTCCGGCAGTTGACCGATGTTCCAGGCTATGATGGCGGACCATTCTTTGCCCCCGACGGGAATAAGATCTGTTGGCGACGGTTTTCTGAAAGCGGCTTACGAGCCGAGATCATGACGATGAACATCGACGGGAGCCAGCAGCGAACCATCACGAATATGAAAAAGATGAGTTGGGCGCCGTATTATCATCCCTCGGGCGATTACTTGATCTTCAATACCAACGAACATGGGTTTAAGAATTTCGAGTTGTACTTGGTCGACGCGGAAGGGAAATCCAAGCCGGTGCGAGTGACCGATACGGATAAGTTTGACGGCTTGGCTAGTTTTACGTCTGATGGAAAACGGATCACTTGGACTTCCCAACGCGGGTCCAGCAAAACCTCACAAGTACACTTGGCCGATTGGAACCACGAAGCGGCGTTGAAGGCGTTGCAGGTTTCGAAAGCCGAAACGGCTGAAGATAGTGCCGCCTTTAAAACAGGCAAAGCAAACGCTAGGCAATCAAGCAGCGAATTCCGTCCGGCTGACGTCGTGCGTCACGTGCGCTACTTGTGCCGGCCGGAACTGAAAGGCCGCATGACAGGGTCGGTCGGCGAGAAAAAAGCGGTCTCCTATGTGGCGGCGTACTTCGGCCACTTGGGGCTCAAGCCCGCTGGCGATGGCGGGAAGTGGTTTCAGAAATTTGATTTTCCCGACGGAGCGGAGTTGTTGGGTTCGAACAAGCTGACGTTAGCGACGGGCGAAGCGGAGCAAAAGAACGAGGAAGCGGTTGTCGGTGAAGACTGGCGTCCGTTGACGTTTTCGGGCAACGTCGAAGTTGCATCGACAGAGATCGTTTTTGCTGGCTATGGAATTGTTGCTCCGGCGAAAGATGATTTTGAAGAATACGACTCGTACGTTCATTTGGACGTGAAGGATAAATGGGTATTGGTTTTTCGGTTCGTGCCCGAAGATGCTTCGACCAAGCTGCGACGCCACTTGCAGTTCTACGGTAACCTGCGAAAGAAGGCCTTCTATGCTCGGCAGCGAGGAGCCAAAGGTTTGATCGTCGTTAGCGGCCCGACGTCTCAAGTGCGAAAGCAACTGGTGCCGTTGCAAAACGATTTTTCACCATCAGGGTCGAGTATCGCAGCGGTCAGTGTCACCGACGGCTTGGCAGAAAAGATCCTCGCCGCCAACGGCAAGGATTTGAAAACGTTGCAACAGAAATTTGACAGTGGTGAACCGAACCTAGGTTTCAATTTAAAACCATCGGTAACGCTCGCCGCCACTGTAGGCGTCAACAATGTGACTGGGATTGGTCGGAATGTTTTGGGGCGTTTGCAAGCCGGTGACGAACCATCGAGCGAAGTCATCGTTGTTGGGGCTCATATTGATCACCTGGGTGCCGGCAAGTCCGGTGGTAGCTTGGCCAAAGAGGGCAAGCAAAACGCGATCCATTTTGGGGCGGATGACAATGCTTCCGGGGTCGCCGCGATGCTAGAGATTGCGGAATACCTTTCGGCTCAGAAAAAGGCTGGTAAGCTCGACCTGAAACGCGACGTGATTTTCGCCGGTTGGTCGGGGGAAGAGCTCGGCTTGCATGGTTCGAAGCACTTTGCCCGAACGTTTAAGGGGGAAACAGAAGGAGAGCTGAATGCGAAGGCTATCGAGGAACAGTTTGGGAAGGACACTTCGCACGAGTTTAAACTTAGTTTAGATGCCAAAGGGGAAGTCTTTTTGAACGGTGAAGCCGTTGAGATGGCTGAACTAGATAAGTCGATTGAATTCATTGGAAAAACCTTCCCAGATTTCCCTATCCTTGTGAGGGCTCATGCAGATTGTCTGATTGCGAAGGTCGAGAAGTTGAAGGAAAGGCTGTCGGCTGCAGGGCTTAAGAAGATCAAGATTGGCATCCAAGATGAGGATTCTGGCCCCCGGATTGTGGCCGCATTGAACATGGACATGGTTGGGCGTCTGACAGATAAACTTGTATTGCAGGGCGTATCGAGCAGCCCTGTTTGGCCTTCGCTGGTAGAAACTAAAAACGCGGTCGTCGGTTTGCCGGTATCGCTTTCGGACGAAACGGATCTGCCCACCGATGCCAGCTCCTTCTATCAGGTTGGCGTGCCGATCTTATCGGCCTTTACCGGATCGCATCGCGACTACCACACGCCTCGCGACACCCCTGAAAAGCTCAACTATCGCGACGCTGCTCGGATTGCTCGACTGATGGGCTTGATCACACGTTCGTTAGCACTCGCCGACCAGCCGCCCAAATTTGTGAAGCAGGCCAGCAACCCGAAGCAAGCGGCTCGTGGCGGCCTACGAGCCTACCTTGGGACCGTGCCGTCCTACGGCGATGACGTCGTTGGCGTTTTGTTGGACGACACGACCGAGGGAGCACCAGCGCATCAAGCCGGCGTCCGCAAGGGGGATCTTCTGATCGGTTTGGCCGGCGAGAAGATCGAGAACATCTACGACTACACTGCGATTCTTGATACGCTAAAAATCGGTCGCGAAACGACGATCAAGGTCCGCCGAGCTGACAAGGAATTGGAGTTCAAAATCACGCCAGCTTCTAGGAAGTAGCTCGGCGTTAACTGTTGCTCAGGCTGACAATCGACTTAATGACGGACATCGCTCTGGATCAATGTGATCCAGAGGCAGCAATTACAGCGTTCCACCATGTGGCCAATTAGACCAATGTGTGTTTCCCGCCGTTGTAGGGCGGTAGCCGGAAACGTCACCCGTTTCCAATGCTAACGCAAGCTGCTGAAACGATTCGCACTCACTCGGGTATTCTTTTTCAGCTAGATTCGGGTGTTGCCAATCGTCTAGAACGATCATTTCCGTGAGCTGATCGGGTACGGTGAATCTGCGTTCCTGTTCGGTCGCTAATACTAGATTGCGATAGTTTTCCGATAGAAAGCGACAGCATTCGAATACGTGAACTGCGTCAGGGTCCATCAGTTCAAAGCCGACGCTGGCATATTGTTCACGAGTCGGCAATTCGATTGCATTTCCACGGACTTCGATCTGGTTAGCATCTAAAGCAATCAATTCGAAATCATCTTCATCTTGCCAGCTCCCTTCTTCAATCGGGAAAACGCTGTGTGATTCGTCGCATGGGTTTGCTGTCAGGTACTGCTCTCGTTCGTTTCGATTTCGGAGCCGTCGAAGAAGGGCTGGTTGTCGATCGCCGACCATGGTCTTTCGAATCGACCAATTAAAGCGGTCTTTTGATTTTTTAGGTAGTGCAAGAACTTTTGCTTCAATCCACCTGCGTTACTGATCAAATTTGTTATCATCGGCAAACTTTTACGTCTGGCATTGTCAGTCACACGCTCCAGCCAGTTTTTAATAGAACAAACCCGTACCCGTACAAACGAAGTCGTTCCATGAAAGCCATCTGCATCGCCGCCCCGAAAGAACTTGCCGTCATTGATATCGCCGAACCCGCCGATCCGGGGCCGGGGCAGGCAGTTGTAAAGACGCATCGAATGGGAGTTTGTGGCACCGACTACAGCAGTTACTTGGGCAAGTTCCCGTTTTTCGACTACCCGCGAATTCCCGGCCATGAACTGGGCGTAGAGGTCGTGGCGGTTGGCGAAGGCGTGACCCGTGTCAAAGTTGGCGACAAATGCAGTGTTGAGCCTTATATGAATTGTGGTGAGTGCTTTGCGTGCCGCGGCGGCAATATTAATTGTTGTTCGACGTTGGAAGTGATTGGCATCATGTCCGACGGCGGGCTCTGTGAACGCTTTGCCATCCGAGCTGATAAGTTACATCCGGCCACGAAGATGAGTTACGAGCAGTTGGCGTTGGTGGAGACGCTGGCCATCGGCTGCCACGCGAACAATCGAGCAACGGCTGAAGCTGGTTCGCATGTGCTTTTGGTGGGAGCGGGACCGATTGGTTTGTCGGTGTTGGAGTTCGTGCGTTTGGCCGGAGCAAAGATAACCGTGATGGACATGGTTCAATCACGGTTGGATTTTTGCAAGCAAAACTACGGAATCGAAAACCTGATTCAGTTCGGATCGGGCGACGAGGAAGAACAAATGCGAGCGATTACTGGCGGCGATATGTACTCGGTGATCTACGACGCGACGGGCAATAAACACTCGATGGTCAATGCCATCGGGTGTTTGGCGCCACAAGGCCGGTTGGTTTTCGTTGGCGTGACGACGGATGAGATTGTGTTTCCGCACCCCCAAATGCACCGCCGTGAAGCCTCGTTGATTTCGACGCGAAACGCCAAGTCGGAGGATTTCCCTTACATCATCGATTTGATTGAAAAGGGCACGATCAACACCGACCCTTGGGTGACTCATCGGTCCACTTTTAATCGAGTGATCGATGAATTCGAAGAGTTTACCAAGCCCGAGTCGGGCGTTTTAAAAGCGGTGGTCGACGTGACCGCGATGTAGCGTTGCAGCAGAGTTCCAGCCTAAGGCGTTGAGGCGTTGGGGATGCAGTTGAAATCGCCACAAATTCCTTTCTTGCTGGCAATCTCTTTTTTTGAAGGGGTTGCTGTTTTTTTCTTTTATTCTGTAGGTTTGTAGGCCCATGCCCTTCGCCGCTCAACATCTCAAAGCTGGCCGTCTTCACTTGATGAAGTCGGACCCGACGATGAAGAAGATCATCAAGCTAGTCGGTCCTTTCACGGCTCGTACCAAACCGGATCGTTTCGGTGCGTTGGTGGACGCGATCGTCGGCCAGCAAATTTCAATCACCGCCGCGGCCACGATTAAGGGGCGGTTGCTTGAGCATGTCGATAACGGCAAGGGCCGGTATTGTTTGGAGCGGTTGCTGGAGCAGGAAGTGGAGAGCTTGCGAGAGGTTGGCGTGTCGCGGCAGAAGGCGACTTACATTTTGGATTTGGCGGACAAGGTGCGTTCGGAAGCGGTGGACCTGAAAAAAATCGGTCGCCGTGATAATGAAGCGGTGATTGAGGAGTTAACGCAAGTCAAGGGCGTTGGTGTTTGGACGGCGCAGATGTTTTTGATTTTTTCGTTGGGGCGGTTGGATGTTTTTCCTGTTGATGATCTTGGGATTAAAAACGGGATTCAGAAGTTCTATGGATTGGACGATCGTCCGACGGTCGAGCAGATGCGGGAGATCGGCGAGCCCTGGGCGCCGTATGAATCGATGGCCAGTTGGTATCTCTGGCAGGGGTTGGCGGTCGAGTAGCACGGCGCATGAAAATACCCGCGAAAGATTTCGCGGGTCCATGCTTGGCGTTGCGGCCAAATGTTTTCTATTGATGCTGGCAATCGCGGCTGGCAATCAAGGTGCGATAGGCTGGGCGGTCAGCCCATCGGCATCGCAGCTTATGGGCAAACGCTTTAGCAGCTTAGGCAGACGCTTTAGCAGCTTAGGCAGACGCTTTAGCAGCTTTGATTGCACGCTGTAGGCGTGACTTTTGGCGTCCCGCAGCGTTCTTGTGGATGATGCCTTTGGCTCCGGCGCGGTCCAATTTTTTGGCGGCCAGTTTGTACTCGGTTTCAGCCTTTTCGACTTCGCCAGCTTGAGCAGCAGACAAGACTTTCTTAAGCTGGGTTTTTACAGCCGTTTTGATGGCTTTGTTATGAGCTTGGCGAACTTTGTTTTGACGCAGGCGTTTAGACGCACTTGGTGAATTTGGCATTTTTGCTTTGGCAGAAATTTGTTTACATCGAATATTTTCAGGTGCAACAATATGTCGGTTTCCCACATTTTTGTCTACTGCTAAACCTGCCAGAATGCGGACGTTTTCCCTGAAAAAACAAGCTGTACCGCCTCGCCCGATCCTTGTTCGCCGCCAAAAAAGCCTGATTGCCATGAAACCAGCCAATTCTAGCCCCGCCAAGCCAGCTGAGGATCTGTTTGGCCAAACCGTGTTGGTGACTCGGGCTGCCGATCAATCGACGGATTTGGTGCGGCGAATCGAGGCTGTGGGCGGTCGAGCGGTGGTGCAGCCGGTGATTGAGATCCTGCCAGTGGCCGATTTTGGGGGCTTGGAGGCCTCGATCGGTCGGTTGAAGGAGTTTGGGCTGCTGGTTTTTACGAGTCGCAATGGCGTTCGGTTTTTTAAGGATCGGTTGGATTTGGTCGGCGTTGGCTTGCCGAAGGAGCTAGAAATCGCGGCGATTGGGACGTCGACGGCTGAGTTGGCGGCTGAGCTGTGGCTGGTCGAGCCTGCGGTGCCGGCGAGTTCGAACAGCCCGTCGTTGGCGGATTGCTTGATTGAGCGGTTTCACGATCGGAAGATGCTGTTGGTGCGTGGTGATCGTGGTAGTGACGTTTTGGATCGACGGCTGAGGGAGTTTGGAGTCGAATTCGAGTCGGTGGTGGCTTATCGCAGTGTCGACGTGGTCGAGGCCGAGCCAGCGGTGGTGGCGATGTTGGAAGGCGGGCAGATCGATTGGGTGACCGCGACTAGTTCGGCGATCGGGAGATCGGCGGTGAGATTGTTTGGAGGCTGGCTGGCTGGTGACTCAAGCGTAGAAAAAAAATCAGCTGGCAAGCCGCAGGCAAAGTTGGTTTCGATCAGCCCCACGACAACGACTGCGATTGAGTCGGTTGGCGGGAAGGTGGCTGCCGAAGCAACCGAGTACAGCTTGGATGGTTTGGTGGCTGCGATGAAGACGACTTCGCTCGAATCCCCAGCAGGTTAGTGGGGGCCATGTTCACGACTTAGACGCAGCGGGCACTGTGCTTGTCACGAACATGCTCATGCGAATCTTTAGGCTGTGACTAATGTGACGTGAGCCTGCCTAGGTTGATGGGGCAATGGGGCAAAATGCGGCAGCCAGCATTTCAGATCGCGTGAAGGTTGGCATCGTTGCATTGCAGTGGAAAAATCCAAAGTAAGTGCCAAAGCGGTTAAGCGTTAGCACTCAACCACATTCACGGCCAAGCCGCCTTGGCTGGTTTCTTTGTACTTGGACGACATGTCGATGCCGGTTTGTCTCATCGTTTCAATGACTTGGTCGAGGCTGACTTTCATTTGATCGATTTCCTTCAACGCCATCCGTGCTGCGTTGGCGGCTTTGACTGCGCCGAAGGCATTGCGTTCGATGCATGGGATTTGCACTAGGCCAGCGACCGGATCGCATGTCATGCCTAAGTGGTGTTCCATTCCGATCTCGGCGCCGTTGGCGATTTGAGGCGGAGTTCCGCCCCAGATGGCGGTCAGTCCGCCAGCGGCCATCGAGCATGCTACGCCGACTTCGCCTTGGCAGCCCATTTCGGCGCCGGAGATGGATGCCCGTTGTTTGTATAACAAACCGATACCGCCGGCGGTTAGCAGGAAGATACGGGTGTCTTCGGTGGCGGTTGGTTTGGCGGCGCAGTAGTAGCGAATCACCGAAGGGATGACCCCAGCGGCGCCGTTGGTGGGAGCGGTGACGATTTGACCGCCGGCCGCGTTTTCCTCGTTCACCGCCATCGCGTAAACGTTGAGCCAATCAAATAAAACTTCGGGGCTTTCATCGGGGACGCCGTTGTTGAGCGTTTTCCAAAGCGCGGGTGCTCGGCGTTTCACTTGGATGATGCCTGGCAGAATTCCTTCGGTCTCTAGCCCACGGTCAATGCAGTCGTTCATCACTTCGGCGATCCGGTCCAGTTGACGTTCGGTCTGTTCCCGAGGTCGCTTTTGGTCTTCGTTGGCCAGAATGATCTCGTGGATTGGCTTTTGTTCACGTTTGCAGATCGCCAATAGCTCGTTGGCAGACCCGAACGGATACGGAACATTGGAGCCGACCGTGATCAAGTCGTTTTTAGGTTTGGTGCGTAATTGTTCGGCGGATGCGATGAAGCCACCGCCGGTTGAATACCACTGGCTTTGGTCGAGTTGCTGGCCGTTGGCGTCGAAGCTGGTCAGCGTGATGCCGTTCGGGTGAAGCTCTGATGGGGTTTCGCAGTCCAGGATCAAGTCGCGATCGGGATCGAATTTGATCGTTGTACCCAACAGTGGCAACGAGCGTGAGTTGGTAAGTTCGACGATGGCTTTATCGGCCGCAGCCGAGTCGATGGTCTCGGGTTCAAAGCCTAGCAGGCCCAGTAAAACGGCTCGGGGCGATCCGTGGCCTTCTCCGGTCCAGGCTAGCGAGCCGAGTAATCGGATTTCGATTCGGTGAATCGATTTGGCTAGTTTGAGTCGTTTCAGGTGTTTGGTGTAGCGACGGGCGATCCGCATCGGGCCGACGGTGTGCGAGCTTGACGGGCCAATGCCAACGCGAAAGATGTCCAGAACGGAAAGCATGAGGGGCGTCCTTGCTTGGAGCGATTAGAGACGTAGTTGGGCTCTCGCCAAACTGAGGGGTAGCTTGGAAACGTTGAGGTCAAAAGTTTATTCAGCGAATTGGAAGATTGAATTGATCCGCAGAGCGATAACGCTGGTATTTGCAACGAAGCCGAGGCTATCGCCGGTTATCGTCAGAGCGGTTCTGGGGTTCGGAACAGTCGGCCGTTCAGCCAATGTCTTCGCTAGTCGACTCATGAAAATTTAATGAAGCTGGTGTGCTGCCATGGCAGTGACCAGGTAAGGTAGCCGTTGGTCGCAACGGCTACCTTGTTCAGGTTTTCTGTCGCTCTACGACTTTACGCGTTCGACGTAATCGCCGGTTCGCGTGTCGATTTTGATGAGTTCGCCTTCGTTAACGAAGATCGGTGTTTGGAACTCACCACCGGTTTCAACGGTAACGGGTTTGCGAACGTTGGTCGACGTATCGCCTTTGGCACCCGGTTCGCAGTAAGTCACTTTCAATACGACGTGGTTGGGCGGTGTCATGATGATTGGGTTGCCACCAAAGAAAGTCATTTGGCAATCCATGTTATCTTTGAGGTATCGCCAATCCTCACCGATTTGCTCGGCAGTTAGTTCGTGTTGTTCGAAAGAGACTTTGTCCATGAACACGAACGTGTCGCCTTGTTTGTACAAGTATTGGACATCGGTTTCGATAATGTCGGCTTCTTCGAGCGTGTCGTTACCTTTGTAGGTGCGGTCGAGCGTAGTGCCGCGGAGCAGGTTCTTCATTTTGCAAATGTACAGAGCACTGCCTTTGCCGGGTTTCTTGAATTCCATACTGGTCATGATGTATGGCTCGTTATTGATTTGGATTTTCAGACCTTTGCGAAAGTCGCCTGCCTTGATCGTGCCCACGTTTATCTACCTGTCAAAAGTTTTTAACTTGCGATTTGATTGAATGCTTCTGCTTGCCCAGCATATCGGTCAAAAAGCTTGAACGCGAATCGTGCTGGTGGAAGTTTTGCCGAAACCGGCTATCCTTTAAGTATGAAGATTTTAACCGCTAAACTCGATCCTGTCCGCGCCGTTTCGGGCTCTTGGCAGCAACAAATGAAGTGGGCGATCCGCGACGGACAAGCGTTGCGACGAGCGGTAGGATTGGCGGAATCTCAAGAAAACCAGCCAAAAGCGGCCTCTGCGTTCCCCGTTTTTGCTCCCCTGCCCTTCGTCAGTCGAATTAAACCCGGTGACATTGACGATCCACTTTTAAAACAAATTTTACCAGTTGTTGCCGAAGACGACCGGCTTCCAGGTTTTCAAAACGATCCGCTGGAGGAATCCGCGTCGACTCTGTCGCCGGGGTTGTTGCAAAAATATCAGAACCGAGTGTTGATGGTTTCCACGGGGGCATGTGCGATCCATTGCCGTTATTGTTTCCGACGTGAGTTTCCCTACAGCGATTCGCCGACTTCGCCAATGCAGTGGGAGCCAGCGATTGAGAAAATTAAAGCCGACGCGAATGTCGACGAGGTAATTCTGAGTGGCGGCGATCCGCTGACGATCGTGGACGATCATTTGATTGGGTTGATTGATCGGTTGGAGTCCATCCCGCACGTCAAACGGCTGCGTTTTCATACTCGACTGCCGATCATGATTCCGCAGCGAGTGACGGAGCGGTTGACGGAGCGGTTGCAACGTTTCGACGGGCAGGTGTTGATGGTGGTTCACTCCAATCACGCCAATGAGATTGATGAGCATGTGGCGGCGGCGATTGCGGATTTGAAAACCGCGGGCGTAACGTTGTTGAATCAATCGGTTCTGTTAAAGGGCATCAATGACGATGCGGATACGTTGGTGGGGTTGAGTAATCGGTTGTTGGAGATCGGCGTGCTACCTTATTATTTGCATCAGCTTGACCGGGTGACGGGCGTGGGGCATTTTGAGGTGCCACGAGAACGTGGTGTGGAATTGATCGCTCAGATACGAACACGGCTATCGGGATATGCAGTGCCGCGGTACGTGAAAGAAGAACCCGGCGAGCCCAACAAGACGGTTTGGGCGTAGAGCGGCCTGATGTCTTTGATGCGTCAGGTGAGCTGTTTTTTTATAGGTTCTTCGGGGTTTATGGTGGATCGGGTAGGTATTCCAAGCGTTTGATCATGGTCCGGGGGCGATGCTGCACGGCTTTGAGGGCAATGGTGTCTCCTGAGTGTTGGCATGCTTACGCGTCGGATGTGGTCTTGGGGAAGTCCCGTGAGCATGTTTTTCAAAGGGGCTTTCTTGAATTAGTCCTTTTCTGATCGCGTAAACGTGGCCCCCTTTTTCGATAAGGTTACAGGGGAACCAATTGTCTGCTTGTTATGCCACCCACAATCAACCCGGATGGAGCTGTTTACAGAGGTTGCTTTCTTGTTTTGCTTCGATCGCAGGTTGTTGTTGGCTCAAACAATGGAACGAACCGAGACCAACCGAAAGGTTTCGGCTGGGCAGTCCGACGACGTAGCGATCAGGGAACAAGGGCTTGAGGATCTGCATCGCTTGAGCGTCTTCGGGGCAGCCGAACTGTGGCACGACGACCAAGTCGTTGGTGATCAAGAAATTGCAGTAGCTGGCTGGTAAGCGGTGGCCGCTGAATTCGATCGGTTGTTTGGGAATCGGCAAAGCGTGGAGCGCGAATTCGCCATCGGCGTTCGCCAGCCCGGTTTCGAGTGCTGCGAGATTTTTGGCGAGGCTCGCATACTGTGGGTCGTGAGGGGCGCAGGAAGCGTAAACCAATGTCGTCGCATCGGCAAAGCGAACCAGTTGATCGATGTGGCCGTCCGTGTCGTCGCCATCGATTGCATCGCCTGGCAGCCAGATCGTTTGTGTCGCGCCTAGGTATTTGGCGAATGCTGATTCAAATTGTTGTTGCAGTTCTTCAGGTGTGCCATCGTTGCGGTTTGTGTCGAGTGCGCAAGAGAGCGTCGACAGCACAATCCCCTGCCCGTTCGTTTCGATGGCGCCGCCTTCAAAACATAGGCCCGGTCGCACTGTTTCGATGGTCATGCCAGCGGCGATCTTGTTGGCGACTTGCTGATCGTCTTCAAACGGCGGGTACTTGCCGCCCCATGCGTTGTAGTCCCAGTCGATGGCTACCAGTTTTTCATCGCTTGAAACCACAAACGTCGGTGCGTAGTCGCGAGCCCAGGCGTCGTTGGTGGGGATGTTGATAAAGCCGACGTTGCGAATGTCGGGGCGGATCAATCTTTTGTAGGCTTCGTCGAGACTCGGCTGGTTCACGATCACCCGAACGGTCACCATTTCGGCCAGCGAGTGAACGAGCGCGCAGAATTCGATTTGAGCTTCGAACAGATTATCCGGCCAGGTTTCTTGGTTGTCGGGCCACGTAAGCCAGATCGCTGCTTGTGGTTCCCATTCGGCGGGCCAGCGGTGTTTTTTTTCGGCCATTTAGTCGACGCTCCAACGCTTGGTCAGATCGGTGTAGGCATCGATCCGACGGTCGCGGAAAAACGGCCAATGCGTTCGTGCGGTTTCGATCAGGCCGAAATCACAATCGGCTTGAATCGTTTCCGCGTTCTGGCCGGCTTGGGCGATCACGCAGCCGTAAGGATCCACCACAAAGGATGCCCCCCAGAACTCGATGTTGTCTTCGACACCGACTCGGTTGGGCGCTACGACGTAAACTCCGTTAGCGATCGCGTGGGAGCGCATCATGGTTTGCCAAGCGTCGACTTGGGCGGCGCCGAATTGATCCTTTTCGGGAGCCTGCCAGCCGATCGCGGTTGGGTAAACCAAAATCTCGGCGCCCTGCATCGCGGTCAGCCGAGCCGCTTCGGGGAACCATTGGTCCCAACAAATACAAACGCCAACGTTGCCGACAGAAGTTTGAAAGCTTTGAAAGCCTTGGTCGCCGGGGGTGAAGTAAAACTTCTCGTAGAAGTAGGGGTCATCAGGGATGTGCATTTTTCGATAGGTGCCAAGAATGGAACCGTCCGCTTCGATCACAACGGCGGTGTTGTGGAACACGCCAGCAGTGCGTCTTTCAAACAGTCCGGCGACGATCACGACTTCGTTTTCTTTGGCGGCTTGGCAGATACGATCGGTTGTCGGGCCGGGGATGGATTCGGCGATTTCAAACTGGCTGTGGTCTTCAGACTGGCAAAAATACGGCGAGCTAAACAGTTCTTGCAAGCAAATCAGGTTGGCGCCGGATTTGGCTGCCGCTTCAATTTGTTGAACGGTTGCGTCGATGTTTTTCGAAATGTCGTCAGAACAGGGCAATTGAATCGCTGCGACGGAGATGTTTTTGATTTTGTTCATGGGTTGTTGTTTCTAACACATGACGTGAGTGATAAACTACCGGACCGCTATTTTGTGTCTTGTGACCAGACGGGCAATCCTAGGACGTTATTTTTATTTTATCTGTATGTTAAAGAAACCTCCCCTTGGGCTTTTTATTACCGGAACTGACACTGAAGTTGGTAAAACGTTTGTTGCTTCGTTGATCGTTAAGCAATTGACGGCTGCCGGGCATCGTGTCGGTGTATATAAACCGGTGGCCAGTGATTGTGTGTCCGATGGAAATCAATTGGTGTCCGAGGACGCGGTGCACCTCTGGGAAGCGGCAGGTCGGCCGCTGTCGCTGGATGCCGTTTGTCCGCAGCGCTTTGAGGCTCCGTTGGCGCCCCATTTGTCGGCGATCAAAGCGGGACGCGAGTTGGATACCGAACGCTTACGAACGGGGATTGAAGCCTGGGCGGATGAGTGCGATGTGATCGTGGTCGAAGGGGCGGGGGGGTTGATGTCGCCGGTGGGCGAGGAAGATTTTATCGCGGATTTGGCGTTAGAGTTTGGCTACCCGGCGATCATTGTGACTTCTAATGTGATCGGTGCGATCAACCAAACGCTGCAAACCTTGATCACGGCATCGTGTTTCCGCGATGGGATTCCGGTCGCGGGGGTTGTGTTGAATGATGTGCGTTCGATTGATGGCGATATTAGTATGGACTCCAATCGCGAAGAAATTGCCAAACGATCCGAGCGGCCCGTGTTGAGTCGGTTGCGCTACGAGCAAGGCGAGTTCGACGACCAGATCGATTGGATGGAAGTGATCGAAGCGTCGCGGCGGATTGGATAATCGTGGCCGGTTTGAAAAAACGTTCATTGCTGTTTAGAAAATTTGTTTGAGTTGAATCGCACTATTATGAAACCTGAAGTCCTATCGTTGCTCCGCTGCCCTGTTTCCGAGTCGCCGTTGTCGCTCGCCGACGCTGACGTGGTGGCCGAGTTAAATCAACGAATCGAAGCCGGGACGTTGACGAACCGGATCGGTCAGGTGATCGAGCAATCGTTTGAGGCGGGGTTGGTGAATGCCGATCGGTCGCTGTTGTTTGCAGTACGCGGCGAGATCATGGTGTTGGTGGCTGATCAGGCGATCGAGTTGAACGGGTAGTTTGGAGAGCTTTTTTAAAAAGCTTTTTTGAGCGTCGCATTTAACGATGCGAAGCGCTAATTCAGCCGTTGGTCGGCGTTTCGTTTTTGCCCGAATTGGCAAGCACGGTGCACCGAGTCTCGCTGCAAGCAAACGTTGCGCACTCGCCGTTGTATGTCCAACAGTCGTGGCAGTGAGGTGTTTGGCAGCGAATGCAACACACCGTTTGGGAGTCGATTTCTTCGCTGCAAATCGGGCACTTAACGCTTTCGAGTAACGTCACGGAATCTTCGTTGACGAAGTTAAGTCCCTCGGTGTCTTGCATCGCCAGCAAGTCGTAAATCTTCAGGCCCATTCGGACAAAGTCGTCGATTGATTGGCAGTTACGCAGGTCTCCGGGGACCGCGATCTCGAGCCAGCGGTTCGTAAGTTTCATGCGAACCTGACGCGTTTTACTGGCGCGGCGGATCTTTTCCAATTGCCATTGGATCCCGCTGTCGATCTGCCGGAGGGCGTCGGGTGGGCAGAGGGCCGCAGCTTTGAACGTGGATCCGAACTTGGGATCGGCAAAGGAGACTTTGCATAGGTCGTCTGTTTTCCAACGCCAATTGGTTAGCTGGGCAGTTGTGAGTTCCATTTCCACGATTTGGAAGGGAAGGATGATCGTGAATCGGGTTTCGCGACGGTGGTCTGGGAAGCCGTTGCTGCTGTGCCCGGTGATCGTCGCGTTGGTGTTGCGGTAATGGAAGGTTAACGTGGGACGAGAAAATGGCGTTAGCGTCGTGACGCCCGAACCGGCCAATTTCTTGCCAAGGTATCGCTCAGCGATTGACCGGTATTCGAGCGACCAGCTGTGGCGGTCGCTAAGGACCATCGTGATTTTGATCGCGACGAATATCATGCCCACGATAATCAAGATTGGGATCATGGTTTTGGCTTTGTGAAGGCTAGGTGAAGGCTTGGTAGTGTGGTTGTTGACTGCTGATAAGAGACCGCATGCCGCTTTTACGTTGGGCCAAAGAACGCTCTTTCGTAGTTTCAAAGGCGACTGTCTTGCTTCTCTCGGTCCTTTGCCCGACGAGTTTCTTGCTGCCGTTGCTGACTTTCCGAGGCTCGAATGATTTCGGGTTATGGATCAACGAGTTGTTACCGATGGCTCGTTGAATTCAACCGTTGCGTCAAGTGATTCGGCGAGTTCGAATGAATCGGACGCGTTGTCATGTCGCTGGTCAATTGGTTGACGTCCAGAGAATAGCTTAGTTTGATAGTGTCCCAGTAAACCGCCAACGGCGAGTAAGCCCAGTCCGCCGGTTAGCCATATAACCCAATCGTTGTTGGAAACTGGCTGGCCGGTGTTGGTAGCGGCAACGTTTTTGCTCGCGGCGATTTGCTGTGAGGCGTACGTGAGTTTTGAATGGGTTTGTTCCAAGTCGGATAGGAGTCGTTGATTGGTGGCTGTCGATTTTTGCAAGTCGTTTTCAGCTTGTTTGCGCAACAGTGATTCTTTTTCGAGTCTGGCCAATTGACCGTCCAAGCTGGACCGCAACAAATACTCTTGTTCTTTAAGGCGCGTAAACTCGGCCGCCAGTTGACCATCGCCGGTGTGTCCGGCTACAACGCGTTCGATCAGTTCAGCTTGGGCTTGCTGGTGAATGGTTTGCGGTTGGTCTTTTTCAAACGCGGCTTGTTGCGATGCTGGGTCAGCGCGATCCCCGGTCATCCAGAAGAATATTGCCGCCAGCATCACCAGTTGCGTTGCCAGCATGCCGGTCAATAACGTGTGGTTCTGCCCAGCCGGTGATTGGACCAGTTGAATCGTCTCGCGAACGGGAGAGTTTGAATATCTTGGATCAGTCATTTTGTTTTCCCTCGAATATAAATTCGCAAAGTATTCCAGTTCGTCGGATCGGTGGCGGCTGGTGTAAAGGATGAAGCCGCTCGTGCGACGAGTTTTTTGTGAGTGCGTGCCGTCGGCGTGTTGTTCGTGATCCCATTGAAACCAGCCGCGGTCGTCGTTGCAGGGATCGATGACCAGAGCCACGTCTAAAATGCGGTTGAAAAAATTGTCGCAAATGAACGTGTCCATGCCTGACAAAAACACATTCCAACCGGGGTGCGTGTGGTACCAGCCGACCATCTCTAAGTCCGGATGGAATTCTGCTCGCCGCCGAGTAATCTCGCTCCACGTGTCGTGGGTGAATGTGAAACTACCCTTGGTCGCGTGGTAGTGTTCGGCCCGCAGGCTCTCGTGGACCACCACGAACGGATTGCCTTGGGCGTCCACTTGTTGGCGCCCGAGCATCACGCCGCCCAATTCGACTTGGTTGTCGGTTTGCGAATGAGCTTCCATGTCGCGCATCACATCCAAGTCGACAAAGATCGGCAGGTCTTCGGGGGTTGTCTCGCCGACAGTGCAATAAGCAAATTGAGCGTTGCGATCGGGGCGCAGTTCGGGTTCGGGTTCTGCGTGGTTTAGTTGGCCAAACTCGATGCTCACCTGCCACCTCGATCTTCGTTCAGTAACACGTAAAACTCGATCGTTCCGTCGGTTACTTTGACGACATCGAATTCGGGCACGCCCAGCTCGGACAGCGTTCGCGATTCGAGTTCGTTGTTGGCGTCAATTTGGAAAATCGTTTCAACCAACATCGGATGTTGGCATTTGGAGCAGATCCCCTGGGTAGCTGGTACTTGGCATCGCGGCAGGTTGACGTTGGTTTCTTGATCGCAATTGCGGCACGCGAGAGAGCTGACGAAATCGCGGTCGAGCTGTAGTTGTAAGTTTTGTTGGTCGAACTCCAAATCGGGTTGTTCGATAGAAAGGTGTTGTTCAAGGGCGGTGAGTAATTGCGTGACGGTCGTCGATTTTGCGGACAGTGGCAGTTCGACGATTGAGTCGTAGGTTTCGTGAGACAGGCAGTCGTCGCGTCGCACGAAATTGGTTTTGTAAAAGTTATTGGCCGCTCCGTTGAAGACCATCGCTTGTCCGTGTTCGACCGGCAGGTCGTGGATTAGCTTGAGTGCTTCTTGGACTTGTAAGCCGCCGATGATCGACGCGATCGTTGGGGCGGTGGGGACTTTGCCTTGTTGGATGTCCTCTTGTTTTAAAAGCGGGCAGCTGTAACGAAGTGAGATCAAGCGGTAATCGTTTTCGGTCATCGCACATTCGTAACAAGCGCCGGTGGGTGGGCGGAAGACTTTGGCGACGCCGTTGATTTCTTGGATGCCGCCGTCGATCCAAGGTGTGTTGACTTTCCAGCACATGCGATTGATCCACAGGCGGGCTTCGCGGTTGTCGACGCAGCAGATCACGAGGTCGACTTCGCGAACCAGGCCGAGCCCGATTTCGGTCAGCACGTCACCGTCGAGGGCGGTGACGTTGCAGTCGGGGTTGAGTTCCATGGCTGCAGCGGCGGCGACTTTGGCTTTGGGCATGCCGCGATGGTGGCCGCGGAATAAGACCGATCGGGTGAGGTTGGAGTCTTGGACGGAATCAAAGTCGATCAGGTGGATTTGGCCAAAGCCCAGCAGAGCGAGGTTTTTTAGGACTTCGTTGCCCAAGGCTCCCGCGCCGACGACCATCACGTTGGCGTTGGCGATTTTTTCTTGATTCCACCAACCGATCAACCGCAACCGCGAGTAGCGATCGTCTTCGTTGATGATTAGCGGTTCGGTGGAAAACGTTTGGCTCATGATGGATCTTGTGGTTTGGTTTGGTGTGAGGAACGATTGGGGCTGTTTAGTTCAAGAACACGATCCCTTCTTCGGTTGAGGGGACGATTGTGGTTGGGGTTTCGGTCGGTTCGACGAGGGTGGCTTCGATGATTTGAATGCCGTCATTGGTGGGAGTTGTTTCGTTGGGGATTTGATTTGAGGTTGCGGTCGTGGCCGGTTCAGGGGCTTGGTTGGTTGTTTCAGGTCGCGTTGGAAGTGGAGCTTCGGTGGAAACCAGTCGCGACAAAATCCCCCAAGGAGAAGCTTTGCGGGCTTTGAGGGGCTTGGCCTTTTTGATGGGGGCGAGCGGGATGTTTTCGTTGGTTTGGCAGGACACTCGGTCGCGAATTGAGCGTGTGTCGATGGGGAATTCGAAATCCGTTTGTCTCTGTGTCCATGCGGCGGCTTCGCGGTTGTAGGGGCTGTCGCTGTCAAAGTTTTTGTAGCGAATCATGTCCCACAGCATGGTGATCATTTCGTCCAGCGTCAGGCTTGGTACCCAGTTGCTTCCGTAGCCACCCATGCAAACAACCCCGTTGGTGGAGATGTTCGGGTGGAAGATCGGCGTTTGCCAAACGAGGCCGGGCATCATCCGCGGATACGAAGCGACCAAATTCACGGTCACTCGATGGTTGTTGCGGATTTCAACTTTTCCGGATTCAGCGTTGCGACAGAAACCGGCTCCTTTGAAACGCAGTTCGTACTTTTGCGGTGGGGTGCCGGAGCATTCAAAGGAGAAGATGGTGCTTTCGTCACGGAGTTGGCAAACTGATCGATAGTCAGCATTTAAACGGCGGATTCTTGGCGAAGGACGCATGGGTTAGCCTGCAACAATTTCTGGGTAGATGATCAAGTGGTCGCCGGTGGCTACGTTGGCCTGGACGAGCGTTTCAAATTCGTGCAGTCGTCGACCGCCTTCTTTGTGGTCCAAGCTGTAGCTCATCGGCTGTCCGTCAGGGCCCACCATCGGCAAGTTCATTTTGGTGATGATGCTGGGCAAGATTTTGTTGACGGTGACCGTGTCGGCCACGACTGCTTCAACGGATTTGGCTCCGGTTTGGTCGAGGAAGATGACCTTCGTGCCGGGTGGTTGGCTGGTTTCTGGCATCGTGTAACTTTCGCTATTGAGAAAGATGAAATCCTGTTGGGGATTAAAAGTTACATGTGCTTCGTCACCGAGTTTGAAGTCTTGCTGAAAATCGGGGGAAGAATTTATCGCTGCGGCATTTTTTCTGGGAATTCGCTACTTAACGCATGGCCAGAGAAGCCATATCGAGATGGAGAACCGGATTGCAGTTTTCTCTAAAAAACGTTGAGTAGGTCGATTGTCGTTTCTTTGCTTTTACTAGACTGAACTGTCAAGATATATACTCAGGCGTCACGATGGATTCGCGAATTTTGCTTTTAGACAGCTAATTTCTGTCTGTGATTCTCTTTAAATTTTTCGGGTGTTTCATAGGCAAGTGCCTGATGGATTCGATTTGAGTGGTAGAAGGTTTCAATGTATTTAAAGACGCTTGTTCTCGGCGGCAAGATTTTTCTGAGCAGCATCCTCGTCACAGGGATCCGGCTCTGGCGCAAGATAATCGTGCCATTCTTCACAGACTACGACTCGAAACGCTCACCGCGTCGGCGGCTGCCTTGAAGCTGTGGCCTTCTTCACCTACTAAACGCACTGCGTCCTGTTTAAATTGGTCCGTGTCGCTCAAAAATGTTGTGGGGTAAACTCTTCGTCTTTTGATACAGATTTACGAGAGTTCCCGATTGAGAAGTTAAACGAAAAAAGCCGAGGCTCATTTGAGCCTCGGCTTTTTTTAATTCGTTAATCCGGATCGACTTCATCAATCGAGAGCGACTTCTTTAGGTCGTTTTTTCGTTGAAGAATGAAGGGTCATCTCCGTTGGTGGCTTGGTCTTCGCTCGCATCTTCGCTTGGCGTGACGTCATCCGGTTCAACGGCATCGGGTGCCCCTTCTTGGATGTCACCAATCATCTCGGTCCACAAAGCGTTCAGGTCATTGTAGTGGTTGGAAGGGTAGACCAACTTGCCACCGGTCATGCCAACGTATCCGATACCAGCAGCGAGAATGATTGCTCCCAGCTTCCAAGTGGCACCTTCGTCGGGATCCTTTGCACGAGCACTCATTGCGTACAGTGCAACGAGCAAACCAAAGATAGTTGAGATTAGTGCGCTTGTTCGGTGCCAGAAAACCTTGTGATCTTGGTCGAGTAGATCTTGGACAACCGTCACGGTGCCGTCGCCAGTTTTTTCGCTCAGGTACCAACCTGTTACACAGGCAATGATCGAGCCGAAAACGCCGAGCCAGAGGCAGTAGTACGCACAGTCGCTCATTACAAAATTGCCTCGCAGGCTAAGCAGTGCGAACAGTCCAGCCGCCAACAGCAAGCCCATCGGCAGGTGCAAGATTGCGGGGTGTAGTGATCCGACAGCTTTGAAAATTCGCGGGTCGATCGCTTCCGCAACATCGGCGTCTTCGTCCATTGTTCCCGCAACCATCGCGGCGTCGCTGGAAGGTTCAGGCTTCCACATCACAAACTCGGCATCGTCGGGCCACTCGGCTCCCTCGGCGATCCAGGTTTTGATCAACTCGATTTGCTCGTCGCTCATTGGACGTTCGAAATCGGCTGGCGGCATCAGTTCGTCTTCGTCATCACTGACAAGGACGAAGTACATGGGGCTTTCTTCTGGATCGCCTTCGACAATGTGATCAAACGCATCGTCTTTCAATTCGATCGGGTAGGAGTCGCCATCCGCGTTGTGGCATTCCATGCAGTATTTTTCAAGCAGTGGCTTGATTTGCGTATTGAAGTCCACCTTTTGAGCATCCGCTGATGAAGACAATCCAGTCAGCAACAGGGAACAGAGGACCATCCACAAGAACTTAGGTTTCATAGTAAACTCTTAAATTTGGTTGACTTCATCGAAGCCAAATTATCGGCTGGAAAAGGAAAAAAATCGGAGAGGCAGCCAGCGGCCGCATACGAAGGCTTACATAATAATCTAATTGTAACGCCTTCGGAACCAACATCGGCTATTCCAGAAGTTCAGGTTAAGTCTTCGGGCAGAACTTACGAATGGAATTTTGTTGCAGCCTGAGCTTTGAAAAATACCCGTAGAACGAGAAGTTGCTAACGCTAAAATCGAGCTAATTGGGGCAAATCTGAATAGATTTGTTAGAAGTTGCTTGCAGTTTAAAGCCGTTTCGTCCAAATCTTCGGTCGCTTTGACCGAACACGCCAAGCAGTGGATGCCGAACTGTATTAAAATATCAGATCAAAAGTACCAAAAAATACCAGCTCAAAATCTTTTCCGTTCGTCAGTGTCCGCCGCTCTGTAGCCATAAATGTCCTCGCAAACCCAACCAAATGACTTATCCACCGGAGACCTTTCAGGTCTTGTGCTGGGGGAGTACCAATTGTTGCGTCGGTTGGGGCAAGGCGGGATGTCGTTTGTTTATCTGGCATTGCAAAAATCATTGCAACGTAAGGTTGCACTCAAAGTGCTCAAAGCTGACCTGGCTGAAGACGAAACCTACGTCAAACGTTTCGAACGCGAGGCTCAGGCTGCGGCCAAATTGGCTCAGGGCAACATCGTTCAAATTTACGAAGTCGGACACGCTCAAGGGTATCATTTTATTGCTCAAGAATATGTCGCGGGCCGAAACCTGCGTCAGTACATCGGTCGCCACGGAGCGGTAGAACCGGTGATGGCAGTCAACGTATTGCGGCAATGTTCGCTGGCGTTGCAGGTGGCGAGTGAGACCGGTGTCGTGCACCGGGACATCAAGCCCGAGAACATTATGTTGTCGACTAAAGGCGAAGTCAAAATCGCAGATTTTGGGCTGGCAAGGATTGTTGAACGCTCTAGCGAACAGGCGTTGACGCAAGTCGGCGTGACGATGGGAACGCCGTTGTACATGAGCCCCGAGCAAGTCGGCGGGCACGCGTTGGATCATCGCAGCGATATCTACTCGCTAGGCATCACGGCCTATCACATGCTCTCGGGCAATCCACCCTTTGATGGTGAAAACGCATTGGCTGTCGCCATGCGGCACTGCAACGAACAAGCAGTCTCGCTGCGAACCATCCGCCCGGATGTGCCAGACAATTTGATAGATGTGATCGAAAAGATGATGGCGAAGAAGCCCGAGGATCGTCATCAAGATGCAAAAGAAATTCTCAAAGAACTGCGCAAGGTTCCCGTCGATCAAGATAACGATTGGGACATGATTGTTGAAAAGCTTTCGATCGCAGATTCGACCATTTTGTTGTCGGACACGTCCAGTTGGAGTCAGGCTCAACTGGCAGCCACTCGGCAGTTACAGCAAGTCATGGCCGGTGGCGTGCGTTCTTGGTGGCGATCGTCGTGGCTGTGGTTGGGGACGGCGTTGTTGGGAGTTGCTGGGGCGATGGGTGGCATGTATCTTGCAAACGCGGCGCCTTATCAGTCGATCTTGGATGTTGATAACGTTAGCACGCAGTTGATTCCTCGAAAGAACACGGTTCAAGAACAGTTTGAAGCAGCACGGTGGGCGCAGCTAAGTCAGCAAGAAAAACACTGGCTGGCGGTAGTCGATTATTTTCCTTTGGACGCAGCTGTGCAGCAGCGTGAGCAGACGCTGACGCATCATCGTATGGCCAAAGAAAAGCTTGCCGAACTATATTTGGCTCAGGATCGGTATGCCGAAGCCATGCCTGTTTTTGAAGAGTTCACTGGCTATAAGGATCTTCAAGAGCGGTTTCAAGTCAGCGGTTGGGCGGGGATCGCGATCGTACTGGATGCGCTGCGGGCCGAAGAGTACTCGGGGTCTGACTTTTTACGGCAGGAAGAACTGAACAAGGCGATCAGCAAAGTCCTCTGGCGAAAAGAAATGCTTAACGACTTCATGCAGGAGCGATTCGACAAGATCGTCGAATCAAGAACCCAAGTCGAATTGCCGGCGCTGCGGTAACATTTGTTCCACGCCTGCCCGGAAGCTCTACTTCAAAATCTTTCGGCCCAAGCTTGGATGATAAACCGTCCAAGGACTGGCCTTGTTGGCGTCCTCGTCGATCAGCTTCATTACGTTTTGGATTCTCGCGTCCAGACTGTCCAAGTAATGCAGCGTAATCGCTTCCAGAGTCATTGGCAGCTTTGGGCTGCCGAACTCGTGCGAACCGTGATGAGACACGATCATGTGACGGACTCGATTGCTCAAGTTTTCTGGGAAGCTTGCACCGGTTTGTGCTTCGACTTCTGCGATTTTTTGGTCAACGATCGAGACGCCTTGGACTAGGTGCCCCAGGAGTTGCCCGGAGGTGCTGTAACCTAGGTCGGCTTTATAAGTAAGCTCGTGGATTTTGCCGACATCATGTAGGAAAGCGCCAATCAGCAGCAAATCTAAATTCACTGCGGGGTACTTTGGCCCCACGACCAAGCAGACTTCCATCAAAGATAGCACGTGCTCCAGCAAGCCCCCTTTGTAGGCGTGGTGGTTTTTAACGCCCGCGGGAGCCGAGCGAAATTGTTCGAGGAAGCCTTCGTCGGTCAGGAAGCGATCCGCCAAGTTCCTCAGGTTCTCGTCCTCCATCGATCGCAGGATCTCGCCGACTCGACCGATCATTTTGTCGACTTCGCCGGTGGAAAGCGTAATAAAGTCCGCTTCGTCGATGTCAGTGTCGCGACAGAGTTCGATTTTTTTGGCTAGGACTTGCATGTTGCCGTTGTACAGCTGAGCGGTACCTTGGACGTTGATGTAGTCGCCATTTTCGAAGCCATCGAATTGTTTTTGTTGGGCGTTCCAAAGCATGGCCGTGATCGAGCCAGTGCGGTCGCTCAGTCGGACTTGTAGATAAAGGTTCCCATTTCGGTTGGTACGAAGCTGTTTTTCGTTAGCGATAAAAACGTGATCGACATTCTCGGTGTCGGTGAGATCGGTGACGAAACGGCGTGGCACTGGAATTTGCATGGGATTGGTCTAAGTCGAGCAAAGTTTGGAAGGTTTGTTGGGTCGGGATTGTAGGGGCCGGCTTTTAAGCTGGCAACGGACGGAATAAACTATGCCGCATTAGTTTCGCGTATCATCTGTGGGGAGAACCTAGCATTTGAATTTTGAGACTGCTATTGTGGGCTAATCCCCGTTCCTGTGAGTTATGTCTCACTTACTGAAAATACTAACCCCCTGCCCCATCCCATGGCCAAAACTGCAATTACCCCCACTCGCGATCAAGATTATCCCGGCTGGTACCAACAAGTTGTTCGATCGGCGGACTTGGCTGAAAATTCGCCCGTTCGCGGATGCATGGTGATCAAGCCTTGGGGCTACGGCATCTGGGAAAACATGCAAGCGGTGCTGGACCGGATGTTCAAAGACACCGGCCACGAGAACGCTTACTTCCCGCTGTTCATTCCGAAGAGCTTTCTAGAAAAAGAAGCTGAACACGTCGAGGGGTTTGCCAAAGAATGTGCCGTCGTCACTCACCATCGCCTTGAGCCGGGGCCGGATGGCGGTTTGGTGCCTGCGGGCAAACTCGAGGAACCGCTGATCGTGCGACCGACCAGCGAGACCATTATTGGTCATATGTTTGCGAAGTGGATCGAATCGTATCGCGATCTGCCGTTGAAGATCAACCAATGGGCAAACGTGGTTCGCTGGGAAATGCGAGTGCGTCTGTTTTTGCGAACGGCTGAATTTCTTTGGCAAGAAGGCCATACCGCTCACGCGACCAAGGAAGAGGCGTTGGAAGAAACGCGATTGATGTTGGACGTCTACGCGGACTTCGCCGAAAACTACATGGCGATGCCGGTGATCAAAGGCGAAAAGACTGTCGGCGAACGCTTCCCCGGTGCGGACACGACTTATTCTATCGAAGCCATGATGCAGGACCGCAAAGCCTTGCAAGCCGGCACGTCGCACTTTCTCGGGCAGAACTTTTCGAAAGCTCAAGAGATCAAGTTCCAAGATAAGGAAGGTAACGAATCGTTCGCTTGGACGACCTCGTGGGGCGTTTCGACTCGACTGATCGGTGCGTTAATCATGACGCATAGCGACGATGACGGTTTGGTGCTGCCGCCGAAGCTGGCTCCAAAGCAAGTCGTGATCTGCCCGGTGATTCGCAAAGACGAAGAACGCGATCAAGTGATGGAGTACTGCAAGTCGCTCGAAGCCGAACTCAAAGCGGCTCAGTACGACGGGCAGCAAGTGCGCGTTACGATCGATGCTCGTGACGTTCGCGGTGGCGAAAAGAAATGGCATCACGTCAAGCGGGGCGTGCCGATTCGTATCGAAGCGGGGCCGCGCGACATCGAAAGCGACAGTGTTTTTGTCGGACGACGCGATCAACCGAAGTCGAGCGGGATGGGGCGAAGCGAGTTTGTTGCCAAGGTTGGAGAAATCTTGGGCGAGATCCAAGACGGTTTGTTCCAAAGAGCGCTCGCTTATCGCGAAGAGAACACACGCACGTTTAAGTCATTGGACAAGTTCAAAAAGTACTTCACGCCAAAGAATGCTGATAAGCCAGAAGTGCACGGCGGATTTGCCAAATGCTACTTCGTGGACTGCGCCGAGGTTGATGAGATGCTGAAGCCGCTCAAGGTCACGCCGCGGTGCATTCCTTTGGATCAAGAGGAAGCTGAAGAGGGGCGATGCATCTTTACGGGCAAACCAACCAAGACGGTCGGTGTGTTTGGTAAGTCGTATTAGGTTTGCGGCTTGAGAGGCTGTTGATTTAGCATGTTTTGGCGCAGCAAAAAATGTGGAGATGGGCTTCCAGCCTGTCTTACGCGCTGCCCCCATGCAAATGACAGGCTAGTGGTCTGTCAAAGATAAAGATTAGGATCGAAACATGTAGCCGGACTCGCCAGAGTTCGGTTTCCTCTGAATCAAACTG
>JALZWN010000046.1 GCA_023300235.1 Mariniblastus sp. | reverse complement strand
CTATCTACAAGGTTCAGCGGCCACCATCTTCACCGCTGGCTGACAGCAGGCCAGTCGTTTTCTCTGAAGCAACAATCGATTGCTAAAAAAGCTTTACTCAAGTCGAAATTAATGTTCGGCTTTCTCTTTGCTGCGCTCAGTTGGCTCAGTCATGTGATATTTACTGCAGCATCACTACCAAAGCTCCCTTTAAGGCGACATTCTTGGCATAGAGCCAATGCCAAACCAACTCCGCTGACGATGATCCTACGGGCAATCAAATTTGCAACAGTCGGTTTGTGGCTGTCCCCAACTGCTTACGGCGGCTGCTTCGGAGCCCATCACCTACGAGGGCTACGCACCAGCAGGCGTGGCGCTCTATGTCGAAGGGAATGTCTTAACAAATTCGATACTATATTAATTTCGATACGACATTATCGTAATTTCGATAACATGTTATAATAGAAGGTGTCGCAATTTAGAAATTGCGGTTCCGAAATTTCTCTCATCTCTGAAACGTTTCACTGGGTAACAACATGCGACTCCATCCTCTTCGATTACTGTTTGTGGCATTTTTCATTTTGGCTGGAGTTTCGACCAGCTTTTCCTACGCTCAACTGTTGCCCACCTGGGGAGGGCAATTTGGCTTTGATGGCCAGGTGTCTGATATGCAAATGGCGGTTAACGGCGTTGATGAAGTTTACGTGTCCGGGACCATTTTCGAAGGAAGAAATTTATTCACGCCCGGACCGCTTCCCGGCGCTTTGCCCGGATTCGAAAATTTCGGGGGGTCTGACTACTTCATTGCTCGACTCAATTCAGATGGAGACGTAGTTTGGATGCAACAATTCGGTACTGCGTTTGACGATACCAACGGCGGGATGACGGTTGATCCATTCGGCGATGTCATTGTAACTACTAACAGGGGACCGTTCGCAGCGACGGTTGAAGTCCGGCGATTCAATAAGTTCGGTAGAGTGGCATTTTCAACGCGGATGCCAAGCACAAAGTGTTTGCGAAGTACTTGTGTTGTCACCGATCATATTGGCAACATCTTTGTAGCTGGCAACGCGGACGGCGATGAGTCTTTCATTGGCAAGATGAACCGAGACGGCGAACTATTATGGATCGACGTTTTTCCGTTCGACGGAGAAATATCGGATATCACTGTCGACCCAGTTGGTGACCCTTTGATAGGCGGAACGCGACGTGACATTAGACGGAGACACAGAGTACACCTGATTAAGTATGACTCTACTGACGGCGACATTCTTTGGGAACGTGGATTCGAACCGCATGCGATAACAATTAGAGAGAGCGTTGGCGGTGTCGCATCGGACCGATTCGGTAATTTTTTCGTTGCAGGAACTACTGAAGCACTTGGAAGATTTAATGGTCCATTGGGACCTACTACTCGACGGATCGGGGGGGATGACGCCTACCTGATGAAATATAACAATCAAGGAGACTTCCAATGGGTTCAACAGTTTGGAACGAGGTCTCATGATTCCGGAACCGATGTTGTTGTTGGACTGGACGATTCAATTATGGTTTCTGGCGTAGTTGGTGACGACTTCGTTCGCTTAAGTCGAGGTCGTCCCGACTCGCACATAACACGGTTCGCGCAGGACGGATCCTTGCTCAACGCTAGGCAGATAGGTATTTCCGTTTCCCATACGTCTGCTAGCAATCTGTCTGTTGGATTGGACGGTAGCGTTTACGCTGCCGGCCGCACTGAGGCCAATCTTTTCAACCGAGCCTATCACCCAACGGGGAATCGGTCTGTTGGACATCCTGTATTGAATGTCGGGATACTTGACGTGTTTGCTGTGAAGATGGGACCAGAATTACAGGAGGGGACTGCTATCTATGACATGTCGGTCACTAGGGGGTTTCATGAGTCTGGCGAACGTGCTGATCTCATCCGTTCGGATGACGTTGGACTGGTTATTAGACGGCAAAGCCTGCCTGTCGATGACGACCCGATCAGTGTCATTTTCTTCGGAGCTTATGGTCAGGGCGAATCTACGTCGCTGTCTATCAACGTTGAATCGAAGCTGATAGCCAAAGGGTCTGTCAATCAAATCGTCGAATTGCAAACCGCTAATACGCTAGATTGGGAAATCGTGGATGAACGCAGAGTTTTTGCGAGCGATGGCGATACTGCGTTAAATATAGTGATACGCCCATTGCTCAGATATTCATTTTTGGGTCGAACTGAAGGGCGTATTCGATACACAGACCCCGAAGGAACCCAAAACCCCTGGAGAATCGAAATCGACCAATTTGGATTTAGTAATTAAGCTTGATAGTTTTGCAGCATGATTCTCTTTGCGCAGTCGGCGGGCCACCCAATGAACTGCGATGGATGGTAAGGACTCGGAGGTTGTGTCGATCGCCAAAACGAACAACCTTGTCCATGTTAGTGATACGCAAGTCGGCAGCTTGATCCAATGATGAGCAGTTGGTGAGCAGTTGGGGACACCCACAAAGCCAAGCGACGAGATTGCCCATTTTGACACCGTGCGATCGAGCATTGTTTGCCCGGCTGATTTCTGGGATTAATCTTGTTGATTTGACTAGTTTTAATTTGACCACTTAGTGTTCGTGTGTATAACGAAAGCCGGTTGCATTTGATCTTCTTTGATTTGGAGGCAGATAACGACAGTCGGTTTGGGACAGTCGGTTTGGGGCTGTCCCCAACTGCTAACGTCTTCCGTTGGTAGTGAGTTAGCGTTCGTGTCGAGGTGTTCCATTGAGATAACCTGCCTTGAAGGGGCTTGCAAGTATTTACGGGCTTGTTGGTTTGGTGGGGTTTGAAGAGGCGTGGTTAGCCGTTTAGGTGATAGCGACCTGCTCAGGTTTTGATTTCGGGCGCCAAATGTCGGCGCCGAAAAAACGGAGAGGCACAGTCAGCTACTGAGCCTCTTTCATTTTCCCAACTGGTCGGCAACCTGTGCCTTTGATCTTTTGAAGCTTATCGCCCAGGTCCGTTCGCGTCTGATCCGCAAACTTCGTCAAACGCTGAACCACCTCCGGATGGTCGCTCGCCACATCCTTCGTTTCGCCGACGTCGGCTTTTAAATCATATAACGCCAGTTTCGCCATGCGATGATCGTAACCGCTGGAGCGGCCGTCGTTGTATTGTTGCTTGCCTTCGATGGTTCGGTACTTATGCGGAAACACCAGCTTGTAACGCCGATCTCGAACCGCCTGCAGTTCACCGCCGCTGTAGTAGCACGGAAAAAACTCATGCGGAGACTTTGTTTCACTGCCAACTTTTCCAAACATCAAATCGCGGATGTCTTTGCCGTCGATCTTGTTTTCTGACAACGACGCATCGGTTAGCTTGGCAATCGTCGGCAGCAAATCGATCGTCGAACAAAGCTCGTCGCACTGACTGCCGGCTTCGATCTTACCCGGCCATTGCATCACCGTGCAAACTCGATAACCACCCTCGAACATCGTGCCCTTGCCTTCACGTAGCGGAGCCGCCGATCCTGCATGGCTGCCGTAAGACAGCCAAGGACCGTTGTCCGAGGTGAACACGACCAACGTGTTGTCCGCGACGCCGTTTTTCTGCAACGCTTCATTGATTTGTCCGACCGACCAGTCAACCTCCATCATCACGTCACCGAACAAACCGGATCCGCTTTTCCCTTTAAACTTATCCGAAACGTACAGCGGCACGTGCACCATTGAATGAGGTACGTACAACAGGAATGGTTGCTTCGCGTTGCGATTGATAAAATTAACCGCGTGCTCGGTGTACTGTGTCGTCAACTGCCGCTGGTCTTCGGGCTGCACGTCCGGGTTGATCGCTTCGTTGCCTTTTAGCAGTGGCAGAGGAGGGAAGCGTTCGGATCGTTGCTTGTCTGGTGGAAAGTTTTTGTAGCCGGGTTTGAAGTTCCACATGTCGTTCGAGTACGGCAAACCAAAGTATTCGTCAAACCCATGTTGTAATGGCAAGAACTTCTTGTGATGGCCAAGATGCCATTTGCCAAAGCAAGCCGTCGCGTAGCCCTGTTGTTTAACTAACTCTGCAAAGGTCATTTCATCCGGGTTGAGTCCTGTGTCGGATCGAGGAAACAAAGCACCTGAAATTCCAACGCGGCGATGATTGCAGCCGGTCAACAACGCCGCTCGCGACGCACTGCACACGGCGCTGCTGGTAACGAAGTCAGTAAACTTCCGTCCGCGGGCTGCCATCGCGTCCAAGTGCGGAGTCTTGTACGGCGTGTAGCCAAAAGGAGCAATGTCCGCGTAGCCCAAGTCATCGACGAAAATGATGACGATGTTCGGCGGCGGTTTCGTTGCGGTAGATGGTTTCGTTTTAGGCAACGAGTTGGTTGCGATCGACGAGTTGGTTGCGGTGGTCGGCTGAGCCCAGCAAGTCGAACAAGACGAGCAAACTGAAACGCCACCGAACAACAAGCCTAGCGTCAAAAGCAACCGAAACATCGCGAGCTCACTTTCAAAACAAAATTAACTGGTCGCAGCTTGAACCGCATCCGCGAAAGATTCTAAAATCGATTCGGCGGACCTGCCACGGACCGGACATGCACCCGTCAGCATGACCCCGTCACCGCGAAGCACCTCGCCGACAAAAGCACCTCCCGGTTCAATCAAGGGACAGGCGATAAACACATCCGCGAAGGACGCAGGTCGATCGGCCAGTTGAATCACGGTCAAACGATCAAGCTCCGTTTGCAACCAGCTCGGAATACTCTCTGAACCGTTTGGAGTAACGTTTGGAGCAACGTTTCCAATTTGGTCAACGTTCCCAAATAACAGTATGGTGTCGCAAGCCGACCGCCGCATCACTTCGGCCGCCGAATAAATCCGTCCGTTGGACTCCGCATGCCCGCGCTGCAAACTAATTGCAGTCGGGAATCCGCTGGCCAGCGTAAGCACGGTTTCAGCGCCCAATCCATTTCCATTGTCGCGCACGTTCATCCCGACTAACGGTGCGATCGAATTAAACTCGGACACAAACCGCATCAACGATTCGGTCGCTAAATCAAATTCCCAATCAGTTTCATGTGAACCAAAAAACAAACTGCCGTAACTCGCACCCGCCAGCAGTTCATACAGCTGTCGCACTTTAGCAAGCGGCAAATCGCGGTCTTGGTAGCGATCATCGACCCGTTCTTGCTGCGTGGTCATCGTTCGTAAGCGAGAAATTAACCGCACCATCGCGTTCGAGTCGCAGCCTGCATTCACCGGAAAAACATAATCCGCTTGCGACGCCATTAGGGAATCGGCCGCACCCACCAAGACGATCTTCCGGTCGGCCACGGGCTTAGCGGTCAGCATTTTCAACAGGCAAGGTTTGCGTTGTAAATCACAATCCCAAAAAACAATCAGATCGCTGCGATTCGCGATCTCTCCGTAAGTGGCTGAAACCTTGCCATGACGTTGGAGCGTTTGCAAAGCCGCTCGACCGTGGTCGGCAACGGAAGTGTCGATGATGGAGCGCGCCTGATCGGCGATCCGCCAGGCTACCATTTGTGCGTTCATCGGAAGCCATTCAAGTCCGCCAATCAACGTCGATTTTGATTTGGCGAAGAAGCTTGCCGCAGCTTGGATTTGTTCCGTTTGATCAATCGCAGCGGTTGATTCGTTTTTGGCAAACGTCGACTGGACGGTTTCGCAATTATCGAAGCCGCAGATCGAACAGGCTTTTCCAGTCGAGATTGGCATGTTTTCTAGTACGGCTTAAGTATCGATCGGGCTGCAGCGAACTCGTTTTGGTTCAACTTATCAAGCATCGATTGTAGCTGATCGATTTGCCAATCGCTTACCGGAAACCAGTCTTTATCTTCGGGAAGTTTTGGCACTAGGGCATCGGCAACACGGGTCACCAAAGTTTGCAGGCCCGATTGATCGGTCGCGGACACGACAAGCTTCGGCCCAGCAAAATCAAACGAGTGCGGAACCTTGAACGCTGGCACCAGATCCGACTTGTTAAACACGATCAACTGTGGTTCAAGCTGTTCCGACATCTCACGAAGCGACGTCAACGCTTGATCGACTTGATCTTGCGGCCCATTAAAATCTTCGCAGCTAACCACAAGACAACGAATCTGCGACCGAGCGATTTCTTGTTTTGCTTTTTCGATTCCCAGCGATTCGACTCGATCCTCTGAATCCCGCAAGCCCGCGGTATCTTTTAGTTCAACCGGCCAGCCATCGATCGCCGTAGCATGGCTCAGCACATCACGAGTCGTGCCAGCTTGCGAATTCACGATCGCTCGTTGGAATCCCGCCACTGCGTTAATCAAACTGCTTTTACCAACGTTAGGATGACCGCAGAATACCACCGACCGCGGCTGTGTCAGGCTCGCACCAAAATCCGCCCAAGCCAAAGCCTGCTCAATCTCCGCGATCGCATCGGCGATTTGGTTGGACGCGATTTGATCGGAGAGTTTGGTCAGCGATGTGGTTTGATTTTGTAAAACTCTCAGCAGTAAATTGGCTGTCCGAGAAGTCATGGCCTCGCAAACCGCCGTTTCCGTTTCCGCTCGCCAATGATCGTTGTGCAGCAACCGCCAATCCTGTTTCGGTACCAACTGACAGCCGTTTTGATTCAAATCGTCGATAATCGCTGCTGAAGCCGCGTCGCCGCCATGGCAATGGATCTCAAAACCGAACTTGGTTTTGACAACGACTAAATCTTCGGCCGTCGAATTCCATTGCCCGTAGAAGATAACTTGGTCGGTCTGTTCGACCAACGTGCGAAACGTCTTAGAGCCGATCGGATTAAATAACGGATCGTTAAGCAGCGCCAATTGCTGGATCGAACCGGCGATGCCAACAACCGCAACCGCTCCGCGTCCGGAGTTGGTGAGCAAGCAGCAAGTTGGTTCAGTGGTCGTCATGATCGCGTTCAAAAAGTGTTCGCTTGCCAGAGAGTTGTTATGGAGCTGTGGTGATGGATCTTTCCAACGCATTCGAATGTACGATGGGGCCGCTTAAGCGTTAGTTGGGGGGGCCGCACCACAAAAACGCGGCTATCGCCAAAGCGGCAAATTACACAGCGGCAAACTGCGATTTTTGAAGCGAGCGACGTAACGCACCCCGGGCCATCACCAAAGCGACTCAGCAACCGCAACCGCTTAGCGGCAGAACGAAAAGACGATCGGATTCTAACCGCAAGCGACGCCGCGACACAGGCCCCGATGTGAACGCCAGCTAGGCAGTGCCTACGGATCAAAAACCGACACCGTTTGCGAATGCGGCAGGAACTTGGTTTGAAAATAAACGGGATTTTAAACAAAGCCGATTAAAAGCCGTCATCTGGTTATGTGGTGGGTGATTGAATGAGCAGTCATTTTTAATGTGCAGGCTTTTTTATGTGCAGACTTTTTTAATGTGCAGACAATGGTTCCCATGTAGCTTTACTGAATGAGGGTGCCGTGTTTACGCGATCAGAAAAGGACTAATTTAAGAAAGCCCCTTTGGGAAAGATGCTCACGGGATCTTCCCAGGACCGCATCCGACGCGTAAGCATGCCAGCACTCAGGAGGCATCATTGAACTCAAAACCGTGAAGCATGGCACCCGCCCGTGGTAAGCGGCTTGGAATACCTGCCCCTAGTCACAATAATGCCAGATGGACCTTTGAAAGCTAACCATTCAAGTTCGGCAGCGACGGCAAACTGCTTGGCGTTGGGATTGCATCTCGAACCGGCAACATTGGCGGGGCGTTAAGCGGAGCATTGTTCGCCGCGACAAAACTGTACAGCTCCGCAGGCGGCAGCGGGTTAGAGTATAGGTAGCCTTGAGCGTACTTACAGCCCATCTTTTGCAGGATCTCGTGCTGACATTCGGTTTCAATGCCCTCGGCCACGACATCTAGTTTTAAACCGTCCGCCAGTGCGATGATCGCTCTAACGATGGTTTTTTTGTCACTTGACTTAGTAATCGTATCAATGAATGAGCGATCGATTTTCACGGCATCGGGCGAAAGCTTATGAATGCAAGAAAGCGAGGAGTAACCGGTGCCAAAATCATCGATCGCGATCTTAATTCCCTTTTGCTGCAACGCTGAAAGCACGCTCGCGCCCTGTTCGGGGTTCTCCATGATCATGCTCTCGGTGACTTCAATCTTCAGGCTCGACGGCGGAATGCCGGACTCTGCGATCACGTTCAGAATTTGGTCTATCAAGGTGTGGTTTTTGAGTTGCCGACTCGACAAGTTGACGTTGACCTTCAGGTCATTGAACCGCGAATCCGCCTTTTGCCAAATGGCCATTTGCTGGCAAGACATGCGCAACACGGTCATGCCGAGCTTCTCGATCAAATCGCTCTCTTCGGCAATCGGAATGAACTCCGCTGGCGAAATTTTCCCCAGCCGATCGTGCGTCCAACGGACAAGGGCTTCAAAACTAGTAACGCGGCGAGTGTTGGTGTCGATGATAGGTTGGTAGTGACAAGTCAGCAGGTCATTTTCGACCGCGTACCGCAGTTCATTTTCTAAGTTCAGTCGCTTGGTCGCATTGCGTTTCATCACCGGGTCAAACACGCGATAGCAAGACTTTCCTTGCTCCTTTGCCCGGTACATCGCAGTGTCGGCCGCTTGTACAATTTCATTGGTATTGTTTGTCAAACCATCGCTGGCAAAGCTAATCCCAATGCTGACAGAAGCATAAACTTCCCGGCTGCCACCCAACGAAATGGGCGTTCCAACGCTTGAGATAATCCGATCGGCAATGGTGGTTGGGGTTTCAAGAGAATCATAACCTTCGACAATAATTCCAAACTCGTCACCGCCGAGTCGACAAACGATCGATTCTGCTTCCCGCAAACTGCTTTCAAGTCGGCGAGCAATGGTGACCAGCAAACGGTCCCCAGATTCGTGGCCCATGCTGTCGTTTACACGCTTGAAGTTATCAAGGTCAAGATACAGCAGCGAGAAGTTGAAACTCTTGTCGCGGTTCCGCCGCGCCACGCATCGGTCCAAACGCTCACGAAACAACACTCGGTTTGGCAAGCCAGTCAACGCATCGGCAACCTTGCCTTCGGTAATGTCCGTTAGCGAACCAGCGATTCGCTGAGGCTTGCCATCATCGCCGATCACCGCAACGCCGCGACATAGCGTCCAGCGATAGCTCTCGTCTTCGTGACGCATTCGCATTTCGGTTTCGAACAACTGCGTCGCACCGGTAAAGTGGCGTGTGAGTTCATCGTTAACCCGCGTCAAATCTTCTGGGTGTATCCGCTGGAACCAAGTATCTGGAGTTGGATTGTCCGTTTCTTCGATCGCCAAAATCGTAAACCAGCGGGGCGAGAAGAAGATTTCGTTTTTAATTAGATCCCAATCCCACAGTCCGTCGTTGGTGCCTTGAGCAACCAACGCATAGCGCTCTTCGCTCTTCCGTAGATCCGCGCGGGATTTGGCAAACTGCAAGTGCATGTTGATCCTGGCCATGGTCACCCCAGGATCGATTGGCTTGTTGATGTAGTCGTTTGCGCCGCTTTCAAACGCCTTTACTACCTGAGCGGTTTCGTCATTGGCCGTGACCATGATCACCGGTAAATCCAATTCGGATTGCTGCTGACGTAACGTCTTGAGCACTTCGAATCCGTCCATCTCTGGCATCACGATGTCTAACAAAATCATATCGAACTCGGTCGACGCGGTGGCCGCGAGTGCTTCAATTCCATTGGTAGCCTCTACGGTGTCGAAACCTGCTTTTTGGAGCAAGCGACACATGATCGCTCGATTCACAAATTCATCATCGACCACTAAAACCACTCCACGAGTGCTGGTCGACGTTTTCCGCGAAAGAGGATGGGTATTTTTTGGGGCAAGCATTTTCGCGCGAACTCAAAACTCTTGTAACTCGAAATGTCCGAAGATTGCGGTGGCCTCCGGCGATTGCGGTGGCCTCCGACGATTGCGGTGGTATAACCAAGCAGCAACACGATCTGATCAACGGTAGGTTATGGTTTGCTGAAACAATGGAAAAAACGGTCAGACAACCAGACAGTAAAGACACCTCCTGACAATCAACCGGCATAACCGGTACAGATTTTACCGCGTTGTCTTTGGCTCCGAATGAGCTAGAAACGGTCAAGGAGATTCACTTCCGCCCGGTGGGACAATTCGCCTCACATACTTTGACTAGCAAAAACCTAAGATTTAGTCGATAATGCTTGCATGTGGCCAGAACAACAACCTACCAAAATTCTTCTTAAACAAGCCTTCGAAGGTGACGACTCGGCGGTCAACCAATTGATGGATCGGCATCGAAATTCGCTGCGGCAATTGATTCGAATGCGTCTGGACCAAAAGATTCAAAAGCGAATCGACGTTAGCGACGTATTACAGGACGTGTTGATCGAAGCAAACCGACGGCTGACTCGTTACCTAAACGATCCTGTCATGCCGTTTCATCTGTGGCTTCGGCAAATCGCTCGCGACCGAATCATTGATGCTCATCGCCGGCATCGAGTATCGGCCAAACGCTCTGTCGATCGCGAACAAAACATGGTCGCGCCGCGGGGCTATGACCAATCCTCGATCCACCTGGCCGCATTGCTGGGCGACCGACAACTGACCCCCGCCGCCGCAGCGTTGCAAAAAGAAATGGCGCGTAAAGTCGAAGCCGCGATCTCCGAACTCGAACCGAAAGACTGTGAGATCATCGTCATGCGACACTACGAGCATTTGAGCAACCAAGAGATTGGTCAAGCGTTGGGGCTGACTGAACCGGCCGCCAGCATGAGATACCTGCGAGCGATTCGGCGGTTGAAGGTGATTTTGCAAGGTGACACAGAAAGCTAAAGGTCGGAGTTGAGCGATGTCTGATCTATTTGAACCTAAGTTTGATCCTGCCGAACAAAAGCTGGCAGAGCTTCTGACCGGCTATGCGGATCGCGCGAATCGTGGCGAAACGTTGGAACTAGAGCAGGCTTGCGCGGCTCACCCGGAATTCGAAAAAGACCTGCGCGAATTGTGGGGCACGGTCGTCGTCACGAACCTCGCCGCAGAAGAACAACGTAGCCTGCCTCTGCCGTCCACCGGCGAACTGGTAATGCCTCGAGTGGAACTCCCGTGTCCATTCGCAGACTACATACTGGAACAAGAAATCGGTCGCGGCGGCATGGGGATCGTTTACCGAGCGACTCGGAATTCTGATGGCGAACCGGTAGCCATCAAGATGATTCTTAAGGGTGATTTTGCATCCGAAGCTGAAAAGAAACGGTTTGACGCCGAAGCCGCGGCCGCAGCGCAGATGGACCACGCGAACATTGTTTCGATTTATGAGGTCGGCGAGTTTGAAGGGCGAGCGTTTTTCTGCATGAAACTGATTCAAGGGCCGTCGTTGTCCGAACGTTTGATGCGCGGGCCGATGAACAACACGCGGGCCACGCGGGTGATGAACGAAATTTGCGGCGCGATCGAGTACGCTCATCAGCAAGGCGTATTGCATCGGGATTTGAAACCATCCAATATTTTGCTCGACGAAGACAATGTCGCCTATGTGGCCGATTTTGGTTTGGCCAAACAGGCAACCGGAAACCAAGCAACGCTCACGAAAACCGGAGCACTCTTAGGCACGCCGTCCTACATGGCGCCCGAACAAGCCGCGGGAGATCGAGCCCGGTTTAGCGCCCTGACCGACGTCTACGCACTCGGCGCGATTCTTTACCACATGCTTACCGGACGTCCACCGTTCTTAGGAGCCACGCCCGTGGACACCGTCATGATGGTGTTGGAACAGGATCCCGTCGCCCCGCGAGCAATCAACCAAAGAGCCGATCGCAAGTTGGAAATCATCTGCATGACCTGCATGCAAAAACCTCAAGACCTCCGCTACCAATCGGCCGGCGAGTTGCACAAGGATCTGCTGGCGGTGCAAGAGGGCAGACCGGTCAACGCAAGGCTGGGGCGTTTCGGGCAAGTGTTGGCAAACCTTTTTCGCGAAACCCACCACGCGACGGTGTTAGAAAACTGGGGTCTGATTTGGATCTGGCACAGTATCGTGTTGTTGGTTGCCTGTCTGGCGACCGAGGTCATGTTCTGGGCGAATAATACAGTGCGTTGGCACTACTGGTTGATGTGGACGCTGGGCTTGGGAACTTGGGCGGTCGTCTTTTGGATGGTGCGACGGACAATGGGCCCGGTGACATTTGTCGAACGACAAATTGCACACGTTTGGGCCGCATCAATGTGCTGCGTCGCGTTTTTGTTTCCGCTAGAAATGGCACTCGGCCTAGAGATTCTCCAGCTCGCGCCACTGCTAGGCGTGGTCGCAGGGATGGTGTTCTTAGTAAAAGCCGGCATCCTCTCCGGTTCGTTTTACTTTCAAGCCGCAGCAATGTTTACCACTGCAATCGTGATGGCAATCTACCCATCGTTTGCCATGGCGCTGTTCGGCGTGTCGTCATGGCTCTGCTTTTTCCTGGCTGGCCTAAAATATTATCGCCGTAAAAAAGCCAATCGATATAATCCCTAAATGGAAGAATTGAAAAGGCGGCGACAACGCTTACGGCTTGTCTTTCGCGTGACAGACCAGGGTCCTTTTTATACCGACAAGTTAATCGAGACGCTGCGACATGGGCCATGCCAGCACGAATCCGCAACCGAGTGCCTCTCTGGCTCCAGCCCTGCTGCGACTTGATGTTTACGGTCAAGAAAAATTGCAACCACGTCCGAAATCAAACCGCCGACTCCATCGAGCGTAAACATAAGCCCGGTCTGCTTTACGCCTAGTTCGGCTAAGACGCCTAGTTCGGCTAAGACGCCTAGTTCGGCTAAGACGCC
>JALZWN010000045.1 GCA_023300235.1 Mariniblastus sp. | reverse complement strand
AGAGCAAGAAGAAAAAGAAAAACAACAAGCAGAAGCTGCCGCCAAAGCAGAGCAAGAAGAAAAAGAAAAACAACAAGCAGAAGCTGCCGCCAAAGCAGAGCAAGAAGAAAAAGAAAAACAACAAGCAGAAGCAGCTGCCAAAGCGGAGCAAGAAGAAAAAGAACGAGAAGAGGCCATTGCCGCCGATGCTGAAGAGCTTGCGGACGAAGTTCATGAAGCTGCTGTCGCACCACATTCAACACCTACCGTTGCCCCGGCAAACGCTGGCGAGAAGCTAACAATCTTGACCGTTGACGACAGCCCTACGATCCGCAAGTTGCTGATGATGACCTTGGAGCGTGAAGGATTTCATGTCGTCCAGGCTAAAGATGGCGTTGAGGCACTCAACAAGATGTCTGAATGCAACCCGGCCATGATTTTGTCAGACATCAACATGCCTCGCCTTGACGGCTACAAGCTTTGCAAATTCATTAAGAAGCATGCCAAAACGAAACACATCCCCGTGATCATGCTTTCGGGCAAGGACGGCGTCTTTGACAAACTCCGCGGCCGCATGAGTGGTTGCGACGGTTACCTGACCAAGCCATTTGAATCAAAAGACTTGCTTGAAAAGATCCGTAGCTTCATTGGAACTCACGCCTAAACCACACCACTTCCAATCGAACATCCCCCATTCCTCAAAAGACATTTTGAATACCTCAAAGCGCAAACGATTGCGATAGTGATAGTGAAATGAACCACGCACCCCAACAATCTAAAACGATAACCAGCCAGCCAACAAAAGCTGCAGCTCCCATCAACACTGACACCGAGATGGAAATCGCGTGCATTGACTTGGTCTGCCAGCTTGAACATCAGCTTGCTGTTGCCAAAGAAGGCTACCGCGACGTCCAAGTTGGCGAATCCGATGTGACGTCCGAGCGAATGCTCAAGATGCTAATAGACTTCTCTGAAGCTCATCTCCTAGATGACATGGAAGATATAAGAGTCGCGATGCAGTCGACCATTAAGAAAATCAATGAGCATCGCAAGGTGGTTAAAAGCCAGTCGTGGAAACATTCTTTCGTTCGCGTGTTCTTTGACTCCGTCGACGAAAATTCAGTCGCCACACACACTCAGCTTGGCGTTTCAATGGCGAAAGTCTGTGCAACAGTTTTTGTAGCCACCATCCAACGCTTAGGATCTGAATCTAGTGTTGTCAGGCAAGTCGAACAGAGCATGGAATTGTTCGTCGAAGAGTTCACCAAGAACTGGTAGAGATGATGTTTCGCATTTCAAGAAAGAGAGCTTAGCATCATGGAAAAACAAACCATCTTGGTAGCTGAAGATAGCCCCACGACTCGGCGAAAAATTGCTGGCATCCTTGAGCAACAAGGCTACCACGTGTTGACCGCAGAAGACGGGCAGCAGGCGATTGAGTTAACACTCGAACATCACCCTGAACTGGTTGTGTTAGACATCGTCCTTCCAAAAAAGAACGGCTACCAAGTCTGCCGTTCGATCAAGTCAGATCCAGATCTTGCCATCAAGGTCATGATCGTAACCTCCAAGGCGATGGAAAAAGATCGTATCTGGAGTCAACGACAGGGAGCCGATGGATACCTGGCCAAGCCAGTTGATCCAGAGAAATTAATCGAGTCAGTGGAGAGCCTGATCTCCGTTGCGACTCCGTAGACGCACACAAAAAGCCGTACTACACCCACTCATCACAAACGTCTTTTACACACACAATTAAATATGTCCAATTCAAATACGGACCCGTCCAAGTCAGATCGCGACGACTTGCAAGACGCACTGCTAGCCGCCTTTGGCAATGATGCTGGTGATTGGCTTGAAGACAACGACCAAGATGATGCTCAAAACGACGCGCAACTAGCCAAGATCCTTGCCAACCAAGATAGCGGATCAGACGATGGCAGTTTCCCGGGCGAACGAGCACTTGACGCCATTCTAACCGGGCTGACTGCCGAACTGGAAACAGGCGAAAAATCTGCCTCTGAAAAACTAGCCTCTAAAAAATCTGCCTCTACAGAACAAACGGATACGGACCAAGAAGACGTTGGACCACGTCATGCCGTATTCGCAGTCGGTGATCAAGTTTTTGGAATTCCCTTGACAGGAGTTCGCGAAATTGATCGCTGTGGAAAAGTCACCGTTCTTCCGCGGACGCCAGCTTGGCTTCGTGGGGTGACTAACTTGCGAGGGCAAATCCTTTCGGTGACGGACTTCCGTAACCTGCTGGACTTACCTGGTGACCGCCAATCCGCAAGTGAAAAGATTATTGTTGTCCATAGCGAGCGTCACAACGCACACACGGCTCTGGTTGTTGATCGGGTACTTGGCATCCGCAACCTGAGCGGCGAGCGTAAACCTCTCGCTGGACTGTCCGATCGAATTGCTAACTTCGCTGATAGCGTTTCGGTCACCGATCAGGCGACTACCGTTTTGATCGACCCCGACGAACTACTTGGCTGCGATGAACTAAAACGGTTCGCCACACAAAGGTAATTTGATTGGCTCATTCAAAAATGCGACTCGTCTGTCGCACAGTCAGCGATTGTTTTACTTACTCAACTAACTACGTCCACAACCACCCATCCGACCACGTGAGGAATCCTCGATGAATATTGTTCAATTTATTAGCCAAAGCATCTCCAGGAAGTTGTTCTTTCTGTTGTTTCTTATTGGTACTCTGCCGACTTTCGTAGTAGGTTGGTCGATTTACTCGTCTTCCTACACCGCGATTGAAACCAAGGCGATTGACCAATTGGAAGCGATCAAGACCGTTAAGGCGAACCAGCTAACTGGTTACTTTGAGCTGATCGAAAATCAAGTTCGTACCTTTAGCGAAAACGCAATGATCGTTGAAGCGATGAAGCAGTTCCCAGCTGCTGAAGTTGCTGCGGCGTCCGAAGCCGAAGTCACTGCTGATCAACTAGCCGAGATGCGGACAAAAGTTGAAGCGTACTACAAAATCAACTTTACCAACGAATTTGAAGGCATTACAGGGAAGAAACCGCCAGTCACAGAACAACTCGGGCCACTGGATAGCGATTCAATTTTCTTGCAACATCAATACATTGCGAACAACCCCAATCCGCTTGGTTCAAAGGAAAAATTGGACGCTGCCGAGGATGCTACTACTTACTCAAAACTTCATGGCACGTATCACCCGATCGTTCGAAGTTACCTGCAGAAGTTTGGTTACTACGATATTTTCTTGTGCGACCTGAAATCAGGCGACATTGTTTATTCCGTGTTTAAGGAATTGGACTTCACGACTTCATTGTCGCAAGGTCCATACGCGGGAACCAACTTTGGTAAAGCGTTTGAATTGGCTGCCAATGCAACATCGAAAGATGACGTCTTTCTAGTTGACTATGAAGATTACATTCCTTCTTACGAAGCTCCGGCATCTTTCATTTCATCGCCGATCTACGAAGGTGACACAAAAATCGGCGTTGCGATCTTCCAGATGCCTTTGGATAAAATTGCGGCCATTATGGGTGAACGTACTGGTCTAGGTAACACAGGTGAGACTTATGCGGTCGGAAAAGACCTTTTGATGCGTAACAACTCGCGTTTTGCCGAAGAGCGAGGTGAAGACGTGACCTTTGAACAGGCCGTTGACACCATCGCAACCCAGGAAGCATTTAAAGGTAACTCTGGAAAAAAAATCATTCCTGACTACCGAGGCGAGCCTGTATACAGCGCGTGGGCTCCGGTACAAATTTACGCCGGTGTCGAAGGACAGGCACAACCGATTACTTGGGCGTTGATGTCAGAAATTGACGAAGCGGAAGTGAAGGGACCAATTTCTTTCCTTTCTGTCGCTCAGCAAGGCTTGTTTTTGTTCTTGTTAGCGTCGATTGCTGGTTTTACTGCGATTTACTTAATTGCTGGACGTATTCGAAAACAAGCGGACTCGATTACCGACATGTTGTCGATGATTGGTATTGGTATGTTCGACGCTCGTGCTGAAAAAATCACCAACGATGAACTTGGTGACGTTGCCGTCGCGTTGAACGCGATGTCTGACAACACGCTGTCTTTGATTCAGTCTTCTGATGAACGTGCTGAAATCGAATCGTCGATTGAAAGTTTGATTGGCGAGATGGAGCAGATCGCGTCTGGTAACCTAGGAGTTGCTGCCGAGGTTCGTAGTGACATCACGGGTGCGATTGCGGGCTCGGTTAACCATATGGCGGAAGAACTTCGCGGTATTGTCCAGCGTGTGCAAAACGCGTCTTACATGGTAACCTCATCTGCGGACGAGATTGTAGACGCATCGAACAAGTTGTCCGCTGAAAGTGAATCTCAAGCAGCTCGAATTGGTCAAACATCGAATAAGGTGTTGAGCATGACTGACCAGTTCCAGACGGTTGCGAAAGAAACCGAAAACTCGGTGGCGGTTGCGAAGCAAGCCCGTGAAACTGCGACACGTGGTTACGAGGCCGTGGCGAACACCGTTGAAGGTATGGATCGCATCCGTGAACAGGTGCAACAGACTTCTAAACGTATTAAGCGTCTGGGTGAATCATCGCAAGAAATTGGTGAGATCGTCCAGTTGATTTCTGACATTGCTGACCGTACTTCTATCTTGGCGTTGAACGCTTCGATTCAGGCGGCGATGGCGGGTGACGCGGGACAGGGTTTTGCGGTTGTTGCGGAAGAAGTTGAGCGTCTGGCTGAACGATCTACTGATGCGACAAAGCAGATCGCCTCGCTGATTAAAACGATTCAGACGGAAACGTCTGAGGCGATCACCGACATGGAAGAATCAACCCGTGAGGTTGTGGAAGGTTCTCACCTTGCTTCTCAGGCGGGTGAAACGCTGGCTGAAATTAACGACGTTTCGAAATCGCTGGAAGACATGATTCAGCAAGTTTCGACATCTGCGTTGACACAAGCGAAAGCGTCGCAAGAAATTGCCGATACGATGAACCAAATCTCTGATGCTACCAAAAGCTCTGCTCACAAGTCTCGTGAAGCGACCGAGCAAGTTACGTCTCTGGCGACATTGGCGAACCAGCTTGGTGAATCGGTATCTCAGTTTGTTTTGGACCGTGATAGTGACGCTGAAGAGCGAAACGTTCTTAGCCAAGTTGAAGATGTTTCTAACATCGTCAACAGCGGTCAAGCCGACTTGTACTGCCTGGTTTACACCGGCGTGAAGTCAAGCACCTGCGACGTAGATGGCTTGGTTGCCTCAGCACGTGAAACCAACCCAGGTCGTGAAGTGACCGGAATGGTCTTGCACACTGAGACACATTTCCTTCAGGTTCTTGAAGGATCTGAGTCTGCTGTGCAAGCTGCTTATGCAGAAGTCGCAAATGGTTCTAGCATCGCTGGATGTGACATTAAGTACTGCCAGCCAGCTTCAGGACGTCAGTTCGCTGCCTGGGCCATGGGCGTTGCTGAAGTGTCAGCAGCAGAAGTCGCCGGTGATGTCACCGGAGCAATGCTTGCCGGCAACGATGGTTCTTACCAAGACGCCAGCATCGGCCTGTTGAAGACTTTCCTAACAGTTGAAGTCTAGAAAACTCTGTTGGTAGAAATTACCGACCTCGCGCTGACGGATCTAAAACCGTCAGCGTCGGTCGGGCGATTTCTCTCTGCTGCTTGAACCCTATCGGCAGCACTCGCATTAATCAGCCAAGGCTCCCCCCAAATTCAATTGGATCCCCGTTCCTCATTGAACACGGTGTCCTCAATCGAGAAATATCATGTCAGAATCGAAAATTGAACTTCAAGAATTCGTCGACGACCTTCGTGCCAACGGCAATATGCCAGAGGAGTTGGTGGAAATTTTCGCCGAAGAAGCCGACGATCACTTGAATACGATCACCGATGGCTTGGATCGCCTTCGTGTTGAACACAATGACATGGAAGCCATCAGCGACATCCGCCGATCCGCCCACACACTCAAGGGCGCCGCCGGTGCCGTAGGTTCACCCGCGGTCAGCAAACTTACCTGGCGTTTGGAAACCTTGCTAAACCTATTGCTCGAACAGGAACGCGGAGCCACCGAAACGCAAGTTAGCCTGTGCTTAGACGCTGCCGATTTGCTTTCAGACATCTTCGTAATGGAAACTGATTTCGACGAACTGGCTCAACAACTACAAAAGGTTTCGATCGATTTCGACAAACAGATCGAGGCCGTAACCGCGGGCGAATCGATCGCTGGCCCCGTCGTTGAAGCTGCTCAAGTCAAAGAAGAAACTACGGGCCAAGCCGACCAGAGCACCCCAGCAACCACCGCACCAACCGTCGTTGATGAGATCTCGGACGAAGACGTTCAAGAAATTCGCAAGCAGCTGACCAGCGGCATGACCTTGCCAGATGAACTGGTTGAGATCTTCGCCGAAGAAGCCGAAGACCATCTCCGCAGCATGTATGCCGGTTTGCACAAAATGAACACCGACCGTAGCGACGTCGATTCGCTCGGCCAAGTTCGCCGTTCCACTCACACACTCAAAGGAGCCGCAGCAGCGGTTGGCCTTGAGGTGATCACTCGGCTGACGCACCGCATGGAAGACTTGCTGGATTATCTTGCTGACAGCCAAACCGAGCCAACCGAAGCTCAAGTCGATTTGTTTTTGCGTACGACTGACCAAGTCCAGACGCTTCAAGCGGGCGACGCGGACGCTGAAGAATCAATCAGTATTATTTCAAAGCTATACGCTAATTATGCAGCCGAGTTGGCAGCGACCAAGGGCGCGGCACCCCACACAGAAGTCGTTATTGTTGAAGCGAAAGCCGAACAGGCTGTAAAGTCAACTAAGCTCTCGACCACTTCAGACGTCAAAATTGGCGAGCAAAAGGCAGCACCGGTTGTTGATAAAGCTTCTGACGAAAAAGCCAAACCCAAGAAAGATCAACAGTACTTGCGAGTACCGATTGATCGCCTAGACGGCTTGGTTGCTTTGATTGGCGAGATGGTTGTTAACCGTTCCGCATTCAATCAACGCTTGTCTGACTTTGAGGCTCGCATCGAGGACATGAACACCTCGCTGCAGCGTTTCCGAAACGTGGCTCAAGAAGTAGAGACTCGGTACAGTGTTGACGCACTGAAGTCGGGCCGACGAACTCACGTCTTCGATCATCAAAACCAGAAACTACGTTTCGATGGAATCGAACAACGATCGAATCAACTCGACGAACTCGAATTTGACCGCTACACCGACTTCCATTTGACCGCTCGATCGCTTTCCGAAGCCACCAGCGACGTGGCCGTGATTACCAGTGAATTGAAGAACCTGCACGGTGATTTACATTCACTACTCGGACGTCAGCAACGCTACAATCGCGACGCACAGGATACACTGCTGCAGATTCGCATGGTTCCCGTGGATAGCATCGCGAATCGCCTTGAGCGAACCGTGCGAACGGTTTCGAACAAGATTGGCAAGAAAGTCGACTTGAAAGTCGTCGGTGGAAACACCGAACTAGACAAAACCGTGTTGGAAGAGATTATCGATCCGCTGTTGCACTTGGTCCGCAACGGTCTTGATCACGGCATCGAAACTCCAAAACAACGACGCGCAACCGGCAAGCCCGAACGAGCCAACTTAACGCTCCAAGCGTTGAACCAAGGTACGCGTGTTACCCTGCGTATCATCGACGATGGACGCGGAATTGACCTCGAAAGAATTCGCGCGAAAGCAATTGAGCGAGGCTTGATCAGCGAGAGCCAGCCGCTGAATAAACAAGAGTTGCTCGAGTTAATTTTCTTACCCGGTTTCAGCACCGCCGACTCATTGACCGACGTTTCAGGCCGAGGTGTTGGCATGGACGTGGTTCGTGAAGCGGTCAAACGTTTGAAGGGCACCATCGGCGTCGAAAGCGAAATTGGCGAGGGTTCAACGTTCACAATTCACCTGCCAACCACACTCGCTACAACTCGTGCATTGATGGTCGAATCAAACGGCCATCAGTTCGCCGTGCCAATGCAGGCGATCCAACAGATCACTCGTTTGGAGCCAAGCAACGTTTCACATGTTGGTGAACAAGCGTTGATTCGCACCGCGGACGGAACTCTGCAACTTCGACATCTATCAGTTCACATGGGCATGGCGGACGCGGACGAGAGTCACTTCGAATCAGCTCGTCCAATGTTGATCATTCGTGCTGGCGATGATGAATCCGCTGTTACGGTTGATTCAATCGAAGGTGGACAGGATATCGTGGTCAAAACGCTTGGCGATCACCTGCGAACCGTCCCCGGTTACATCGGTGCTACGGTCTCTGGTGATGGTACCGTGATTCCAATCCTAGATCCGGCTGACTTGTGCGGTCAAGAAACGACCTCCGCAATGTCCAGCAGCTTCCAGCGACTTGAATCCATGGCCGCCAACCGCCGCAAGCTGGCGATGGTCATCGACGATTCGTTGTCGGTCCGCCGCGTCACAACCAACCTCCTACGTCTGCACGGCTGGGACGTTTTGGACGCGAAGGACGGCGTCGACGCGATCGAGCAATTGGCCAACGCGGAAACACCGCCAGACGTGTTCTTGTGCGACATGGAAATGCCGCGCATGGACGGTCTAGAATTTGTTCGCCGGATCCGTACCCAAAGCGAATTCTCATCGACTCCAGTTGTGATGGTAACATCGCGAGCAGCTGAAAAACACCGGAAGATGGCCGCTGAAGCCGGAGCCAACGAACACGTGACCAAGCCATTTAACGATGAACGCTTGATGGAATTGATCACTCGCATGGTCGCCCAAAGCCGTGAATTGGTTGGAGCCTAATGATGGAAACAACACTCTCAAAACAAAATCCGCTGCAAACGGTCTACTTGCCGAAAGCTAACCGCGTCAAAGAACAAACACGGAAGATTGTTACCGTTGCCACTGGCGGAGCTGAATTCGGCGTCGACACCCAGTTGATCCGAAACGTGATCCAAGTCGGCGACGCATCGTTGGTCGACAATGGCCAAGCGATGGTTTTGGCCGGTGAAACGATCCCCGTTTTTCCGCTCCGAGACCTTATCAGCAACGACTTCGCTCCTTCGGCAGTCCAAACCGAAGCCGGTAAAACGTTGTTGATTGTCCGAAGCGTTTCAAATCAAAAGTCGCTGGCGATCCGAGTTGATTCCGTTTCGCGCCCCACTGTCGTTGACGATGAAAACTTCTACCGTTTGCCGGCTTGTGTCTATGGCGAACAAAACAATGAGTTCATTGAATCGCTGGCTTTGTTTAAAACGCAAACCGACGATATTGAAATCCGTTTGGTGATCAACCCATTGAAGGCTTTCGGACTTGATGACCAACTGGCCAAACTAACAAAAGCAGCCGGTCACTTGGACGGTGTCGTCGTTGGCGATACCAATCGCTCCAAAGGTCAGATCGTCGTGTTCTCTCCTGCCGGAATTGGCAGTGAACTCGCATTTCAGTTTTGTTTGCCGTTGCCGTTTGTGGCAGAGATCCTTCAGACGAATGAAAAGGCAGAGATGCCGCTTCCCATGGCTTTACCGAAAGTTACGGGGATGGTGATGTGGCGAGGGATTCCCGTGCCGATCATCAATCTGGCAGAACAATTCAATATCCCTTTCCAAACGACGGACCGCTCCGAGAGCCGCTTGATGATTTGTCACTTAGGCCAAGGTCAACACGTTGGGTTCTACACTCAAGTGCAAATCAGAACCGTACGCACCCCGAACTCGACGCCATCGGACGTTGCCTGGCTGTCTGGAATGCCAAAATTGGCTGCTGTTGAATCTGCCGATGGGGTTTTAGTGGTGCCGGATCTGAAGTCGATCTTGAACAGCTAAGGCTGACTCTTGTCGCTCTGGCATCTGCTTGTTCGGATTGCTGGGATTTTTAAAAAACAAAAAAAGAACCGCCTAGAATTTATTTCCCGGCGGTTCTTTTTAATTAATCAACTTAACTTTTCAACATTCGCTTTTAAAGCGGTTTGCTTTAGAAAGTGAAGATCGCGTCAACGCCGAAGATTGCTTGTTCGTAGCCAGCTGCTGGTGACCAGTCGTAGCGAATTTCAGGACGAATAACAGTGTTGGCTGTCGTGCGAATGTTAGCACCGACAGTTGCTGCGTAGTAGCTCAAGCTACCTGTGGCAGGAAGAACAGCACCGTGTGGAGCGTAGCCAGTCAAGACATCGCCTTTCCACCATTCCATACGAGCACCCAAACCGAGGCAATCGTTAACGGTGTAAAGCAAGTACTGGTTCAAGCCAACGTTGTCTTCGCCTGTTGAACCGACACGAAGCAAGTCGCTTTGAACAACCCAATTCAATTTATCAGACAACTGTGTGTCCAAAACAAAGCTGTGTGAGTAAGCATCTGATCCACGAGCACCAAGGTTACCAGCAGTCGAGAAGTATGACAAAGAAGAGTTCTCTGTCAGTTGCATCGAAAGACCACCCAACCAAGAGCTTCCGCCGTTGACTGAATCGAAACCCGTATCCCAACCAGAAGTCCAACCACCATAAACTTCAATGTCTTCACCGATACTACGAGATGCCAAAACACCAGTGTGAGTAAACGGCTCAGTGTTGAAGAACGTGATCGCGTGGCTGTAGAAGAAGTTGTCCGGGGCGGTAACGACTTCGTAGCCAATCAATGTGTAGAAGTGACCACCTTTAATGGTCCAGTTTTCCAACGCCAATTCAGCGTAAAGCTGTGGAATCGCCCAGCCAAATGATCCGTGATCGAAACCGTTCTGGAAGTCAAAGCTACCTGGGTTGTTGCCGAACGACTGTGTGTCTTGAGCATCGATACCGTACAGGATGTCAGCACGGAAACCGAGTGGGCTTTCGCCAGCAACAGCTTCCTTTTCAGCGTACAACCAAGCTTGATGCAGGTTCCACTCGTCTGGACGAGTATTGAACAAGCCGTTGTCTTCACTGTGGTAACCACTTTGGAGCCAACCTCCAATTTTGACCTTTGGCTCATTATCGCCATGAAGGAATTCAGACAAGGTCCAAGGATCGCCATAGTCGCAATCTCCTGAAAAGATGTCACTTATTCGGCTACGTAGCTGACCACCTGCTTGGCAGCCTGAACCACAGGACGTTGCCGCTGGTGCACTGCACCCGCAACCGGCGTCTTGGTAAACCGAAGAAGTTCCAACAACACTCGACATTGGAGCTTGGCCCCAAGCAGCGACGCCAAAGCTCGCTACTCCCAACAAAGCTGCAAACGCAAATCCGGCACGCATTTTTGATTCCTTTCAAACAACACGAAAAATTGAAGCCAAAAACTGACCCCAATCTTTTCAAACATCTTTTTAAAACGGTACCAAACTTGAAAACTTGCAGGTTGCCGTTCGTGCCTCTTCCCTGAGCCACACCTGTACAATCGGACCGATACCCACGACGTGAAGATCCCGAATCAACTGACAAACACTCAAAATACGCATCCGTTGGTAAGCTTTAACGAATTTACTTGCTAGCCCTACACAATCGAACAACTAGGTGAACCGTATATCCCTTAGAGGGGCTTTAAGAAACCGGACTAACGAGCAAATCCAGAAAAACAATCGCTAGCACTACAACTCAAACGTTCAATACGAACGCACTAACTGCTCCACACCTGAAAACACTCAGCTTTCCGCTACGGTCTCGGCTCGGCGATCGCTTGAATTTGGTTTGATAGTGAGCCATTTTTGGAATTCCAGTAGTCTCCGAAGCCGCCAGCAAAGCATTGCATTCTTTAATCCACAAACGTTTCCAGGCCAATTCGTGTCCGAGCCTCATCGCAATCCACCTGACCAAATCGTTGTCGTCGTGCATGGTGTGGGCGATCCAGAGCCTGGCAAAACGCTAAGCCTGCTAAGTCGGTCCATCGCTGACCATGAACGGCCGCATGTGGAGTCGCCTTGCACGACTTGGTTGTTTGAAAAATCAAACCGGACCGGACAAGCAAGCGACGGCGCGGAAGTGAAAACCTTTCCGGTGTACCAAACCAACATTCGCTTCGAAAACAAAAACACCGAACTCTGCGAGGCATTCTGGGGTGATCTATCCCGAGTCAGCCGCGGCTGGCTGGGCGTGCTGATGGGCATCTTTCAGATCGTATTCGGTTTGCGATACGTCGCCTACGTGGCAGGCGATCAATCGGGCAGCGCAGCGTTATGGCTAAAGCGGCTGGGCTTAATGAGCTCGCGAATCCTACAGGGACCGGTGCTGGCGGTCACCATTTTCTTAGGGCTAATGATCGTTGCGGTTTGCGGCAGCCATGTCGTGTGGAAAGAATCACACTCCTACACCAACTGGCCTCAGATACTGATTCTAGGGTGCAGTGGTTTTGCCTTCCTAGCCGCTCAAATTGGAACTCGTGTGACACGCAGTCGAGTGGTCGAACGATTTTGGTTTTGGATGAACGCTACGACAGCTTTCGTAACTGGCGTAATGCTGGTTCGCCTGTTCTGGCTCGACAGCTCGTTCCCCGAAATCGCACATAGCTGCGAGGTTCATCCGGGCGTGATGTGGTACTGCCGCGTGTTGGTCGTGTTGCTTGGATTTTTGTGGTTTGCTGAAATTCAAGTCATCACCGCGATGGCTTGCTGCTGCTTGTTGGCGTGCTACCAACGCAAGAACCATCGACCAGCGTTGATCATTGCCCTTCTACTGCCAGCTTTAGCGGTTGGATTGTGGGGGCAGGTGATCCCAATGACATGGCTGGCAATCAAAGAAAGCACAGGAACGCTCGAAGACCTAACCCATTTCACGGAAGTCTTCGACGACGCGATCCCGTTTTTGGGCGTGCAAATGCTAATGGCGGTGGTGGTTTTATTATCGCTGATTGCGGTGCTGATTCGCTACGCGATGTGGCGCTGCGGTTCGCCAGAAGACGCTTACCGGCAAGGCAATAAAGCACCGCGATTAATCATTCACCCTTGGATGCAATCGACGATGCTCCTGTGCACGGCCGCGGGCGTGGTGTTAGTGAGCACGCTCTGGCTAACGAACACCTTTGCAGAGCAAGGGCAGGGGAGTCATCAACTTTCTGGTCTGGCCAACACCTTGGCCACCGTCAATGGCTACGCGATTTCAGTGATGGTGCCGTTGGGTGGTTTATTTGTTTTCTTCTTGGCCCACCTGCGTCCGGGCTTTGACATGATCTTGGACGTCGTCAACCATTTTTACTTTCGCCCCACCAACGTTAGCGATGTGTTGGATGACGACGACGAGTTCGACATCGCGGAGACGACCTTCGAAAACGGCAAGCTGTTCTTTTCACGTAGAGAAGCATTGCACGATCGTTTGCGGCGGATACTGGCTCATTATCGCGACAAGTACGACCACCAGCCGGAACTGGTCGTGATCAGCCACAGTCAAGGTACGATGGCTGCGATTGAAACGCTTAACGACAAAGACCTAAACTGGCTCAACAACAGCTTCCGCACCGTCACCCTGGTCACGCTAGGATCCCCGTTCAGCCATTTATATCAGCACTACTTTGCGCATCTTTACCCGGCGTTGGACGAGCCATTTTGGATTGACTTGAACCAGCGAGTGGATCGTTGGGTGAACATTTTTCGAGTGGATGATTACGTTGGAAACGAAATCAACTTCCCTGCGCCGATTCAGTTTGATTCTCAGCCGTCCACAACAGGAACTCAAGCGTTTTCGCACCAACCAGAATATACGAACATCCCTGTAGGACCTCGCGGGCATGTAAACTACTGGGCCGATCGAGAAGTCTTGATGCATCTCCGGCGCGAATTATTCGGGCAGGTGAAAACTGAAACTCGACGAGCCGCCTAAGAAAATGTGGCAAAGGCCCTTCCGGCCAGTCTCGCGCGCGTGCCCGGCGCGTGCCCAGCGTTAGCATCCAGCGTGAGTAAGAAGCCCGGCATAGTAAATCAGGCTACGCTTGCATGACAAAACGATGCTGCAAGCTACACTTTCCTATGACACACTTGGGGCTGTAGAAACGTTCCTAACCACCGATAAACACTGGCAAACACGAATGCGCGGAAACCCGTGTTGACCGGTGTTCAGCCGTGGTTGATTTTCTTATCTGGCAAATCTGACGAGACGTCCCAGTTGCCTCAGACTCGGCCTGGTTTCATCATCCCACGCTACGAGTCCAGCAAGGCAATGTGATTCAGGCGTCCTTGTTTCGCCCACTCGGTTTTAGTTTAGCCACGAAAAAAGCCGGCAGTTAAAAACTACCGGCTTCTTGTTTTGTCAAATCGACTGGGGCTTGATCAACCCTTAGCGTCGGTTGCGCCCACTGTTGCGACTACTCCCGCCACCACCACTGCGGTTGTTTCCACCGCTACTGCTGCGACTGTTTCCACCGCCACCGTTACGGTTGTTCCCACCGCGATTGCGGCCACCGCGACCTCGGTTAGAACTGCCCTCATGGTTTTTAATGTTCGATTCGATCATGCTCTCGATCGTCTCGTCCCATGTTGGCACTTCCGCGTATTGCGGTGGACGCTCGTCCCGCGAACTGTCTCGATCGCTACTATCACGAGAACCTCGACGTCGACGGCTAGACGATCCTGAATCACGACTGCCGCGATCTGAGTCGTCACGATCTGAGTTGCCGCGATCTGAGTTGTCACGGCCTGCGTTGCCACGACCTGAGTCGTCATGGCCCGAGTCACCGCGACCTCTTCCAGAACTTCCGCGACCGTCTCGCGAACCGCGTTCCGATGAACCGCGATTGGACGATTCTTGATCAGCATCGTCACGATCTTCATCATTTCGCCCGCGGCCTCGCGACCGAGAACGTGGGCGACGACGACGCGGCTTCTTGTCTGAATCTTCGTTCTCGAAATCGTCACCCTCAGTGAAGGATGAAACTTCTAAATCCTCGTCAACAAAGTCATCATCAAACGACTTCGATTCTTGGTTTTGTCGCTGAGGACGTTTGCGGCCGCGACCGCGTGAACCTCGACTACGTTCGTTTCGGCTTCCAGCTTCCGGCTTGTCGTCTTGCCATTCGTCCGAACCAGAATCTCGTTTTGATCGAACAACCGTTTCTTTGCGACCTGTTTCTCGTTCGCTACGGTCGTTGCTGTCTTGATCTCGGCCTCGACCGCGACCTCGGCTACGTCCGCTGCTCCGCGATTTTGATTCGCTGCTGTCATCGCTGTCTTTTCGAGAACGAGAGCGAGGAGAGCGTTCGCGAGTTTCTTCATCGTCGTCGTCGTTGCTTTCGCGAACCGGGCGACGCCGGCGACGCGGACGATCCTCTGACGAAACGTCTTTCGTGTTTCGACGAGCCGATGGGGAAAGCTCTTCGACTTCGAACTCAATGAAGTTTTCGTCGTCAATTGGCTCGTCATCAACGGGCGCATCGGCTTTGAGCGCATCGGATTTTGGATTGCTCGATCGATCCTCTTGATCACGTTTTGGCTTGCGTCCTCGCCCTGATCGCGAACGACCGGATTTTTTGGGGGCATCGGGTTCAATCGCAACGGCCGGTTCCGCTTCTGCTGCCGGTGCGTCACCCCATCCCGCCAAATCAAGATCGTCAGAGCCGGCGTCGAACAATGCGTCGACCGCTGCCTGTGGCTCTTCGCGAACGGTGTCGGCCGAAGATGCTTTCGATTTCGCTTTGGACTCGACCGCCGTTTTCGCTTTGCGTCGCGGTTGGTTATCTTTCGCCTGCAACGCATCGTCGGCGGATGCTTCGTCGGCGGATGCTTCTGCAGGCTTGTTCTTTTTGCCACCAATGCCAAGCATGCCGGCAAGGAAATCCCAAGTGCCGCCTTCAGCATCTTCGCCATCGACGGCGGCTTCACCTTGCGACTGACCTTGCGACTGACCTTGCTCAACCGCCGCAACGTTCGGCTTGGCCGGCTTCGTGTCTGCGGGCTTGGATTTTTCTTTGGCCGCTGGCTGTGACTTGGCTTCTACTTTCGGCTCGGCTTTCGCTTTCGGCTCGGCCTTGGCGGCTGCCTTTACTTTCGGCGGCTGGGTACGAGGTGGCAACTCTGCAGTCGATACTTCGAACAGCCCTGCTCCAAAGCCAGCAAAAATGTCGGCATCCTCAGCCACGCTCGCGTCAGCTTCGACTCCAGCGACCGTTTCGTCTTTGACTGTAGGGTCGTCGGTTGTTTTTTCTTCAGCCGGTTCTGCTTTGGCATCGGGGCTGCGTTTGGGTGAGACTTCTGGCAAATCAAGGTCGTCATCGAGGGGTTCAAATTTCTTGGAACCTTTGCCAAAGTAGTCAAATAGTTCGTCTGTCACGTAATATTCCTTTGCCGCGCCTGTGAGGCTGCGAGTGTATTTGGGGCGAGGGCCGACGGTCGGCCATTTTTCTTTTTCACTGCTGTGCCCTAATTTTCGCAATAGTATAGCGAACCCACCTGTTTTTGAGGATACCCACTAAGCCGGAATTTACGGGGCACCGCTGGGGGCTTGGGTAGGTATTCGCCTTGTCTTTTTCCCCAAATCACACCTTTTTTAGGATCGTCACGCCTAGCGGCGGCAAAGTCACCTCAATCGAGTGCTCTCGTTGCTGAGACTCGATGTTCTGCGTATCGATGGCGTTACCGTTACCTTGGTTCGATCCACCGTAGTAGGTCGAATCACTGTTAAAGATCTCTTTGTAATGGCCCGCTGCTGGCACGCCCACTCGGTAGTTCTCTTGGACCGTCGGGGTAAAGTTACAGCAGACGATGACGAAATCGTTCGGGTCTTTGGCAAAACGCACGTAAGCCAACATGCTACTCTCGTGGCTCATCGCGTCGATCCACTCAAAGCCTTGCCCCTCAAAATCGACTTGGTGCAACGCCGGCTCGCGACGGTAAACGCCATTCAAATCAGCCACCATTTTTTGCAGGCCTTGATGCGTATCGTATTCAAGCAGGTTCCAGTCGAGCTGTTTGTTGCAGTCCCATTCTTTCCATTGAGCCAGTTCGCAGCCCATGAACATCAGGTTCTTTCCTGGATGTGTCCACATGTAAGAATACAACAAACGAAGGTTGGCAAACTTTTGCCACGGGTCACCTGGCATTTGATCGATCAACGACCCTTTGCCGTGGACAACTTCGTCGTGCGAAAACGGCAGCATGAAGTTTTCGCTGAATGCGTAGATCAAACTAAACGTCAGCTCGTCATGATGGTACTTACGATGAATCGGATCCTTGCGGAAGTACTGCAGCGTATCATTCATCCAGCCCATGTTCCACTTCATGGAAAACCCGAGCCCGCCGTCGTAAGTCGGACGAGAGACACCGCCCCACGAGGTCGATTCTTCGGCGATGGTTAGCACGCCGTTGAAGTCCGCATGAACTCGCTCGTTCATCGATTTCAATAAATCGATTGCCCCTAGGTTTTCACGGCCGCCGTATTTATTCGGAATCCATTCGCCTTCCTCGCGGCTGTAATCCAAATACAACATCGATGCGACCGCGTCGACTCGCAGACCGTCGATATGGTATTTGTCCAGCCAGAACATCGCGTTGGAGATCAAGAAGTTTTTGACTTCGTTGCGATCGTAGTTAAAAATCAACGTGCTCCAGTCCGGATGTTCGCCTTGCCGCGGATCCGCGTGCTCGTACAAAGCCGATCCGTCGAACTTCGCCAAACCAAATTCGTCTTTGGGAAAGTGAGCTGGCACCCAGTCAATGATCACGCCAATGTCGTTTTGGTGGCAGTAATCGACGAAGTACATAAAGTCCTCCGGCGTTCCGTAGCGGCTAGTGGCCGCGAAGTAGCCAACCGTTTGATAGCCCCAGCTTCCAGTGTACGGGTGCTCCGAAACCGGCATGAGTTCAACGTGCGTGAACCCCATTTCCTGACAGTATTGCACCAACTGCTTGGCGATATCGCGGTAGTTCATCCAGCCGTTAGGCTTGTCGTGATCGTGTCGCCAACTTCCAAGATGCAATTCGTAAACGCTGATCGGTTGGTCGAGCCCGTTGTTGACCGAACGCTTGTTCATCCAATCGGCATCCGCCCATTCGTAGTCGTCCAAGCTAGTCACAATCGACGCCGTCCGCGGCGGCAACTCGCTGGCCGTGCCGTAGGGATCGGCTTTGTCGATCTGGTTGCCGTTGACATCGGTCACGCAGTACTTGTAGACCTCTCCAGCTTTAAGCTCTGGAACAAACAACTCCCAAATGCCACTTCCGCCCCGCTTCTGCATCAATTGCTGAGTATTGTCCCAGTAATTGAAACCACCCACGACGCTGACTTGCTTCGCATTAGGCGCCCAAACGGCGAAGTTAACACCAGTGACTCCATCCACCGTCCGCAGGTGGGCTCCGAGTTTTTCGTAGATGCGATCGTGATTGCCTTCATTGAACAAATGCAAATCAAGGTCGGTCAAAAAAGACGCAATGGGTTTTCTTTGTTGGGCGGTCATCGTTAGGGAGCCTTGAGCGTGCCTGAATTTTTTATGGGTGTGGACGAGAGATTTGGATGCCATATGAGCCATCAGTGAATTTCTATTATTTTAAGAGTGAATAGATAAGCATGATCAAAATAATCATCGTGCCTCGGAAATAAATGGATTAACTTTGGAGACCAAGACCAAGGGAAGGAACGCTTGCGGTTTGCGAGCGTTTCCGTTGGACCTGCCAGATTTAACCGGCCCAGCCGGGGTCAGACAAGGATCGCTTCGCCGCGGTGGCCACCAAGCGAGTAAACAAACGATCAATTAATTGACCGCGTAGCCATAAGCTCGCCCTTCGCCGAGTGGTTTGATGCGTTCGGTTAACATCACAGTCGCCGCGTTCATCATGGCCTGAGACGGCTTGAACGCATTGCGGCGGACTTCGTCGTCGATTCGAATTCGATTCGGACGGTAGTCGCGAGTCTGTTGCGGCACCGAATTCTCAAACGGTGTCTTGGATTCGGCCGTTGGTGCGGCCTGCACTGACGTATGAGGAGCATCAAACTGCCAGGTGCGACAACTTACTTGGTGAATCTTCATCGCCGCGTCAATCCGTTTCCAGTAAGACGCATGCCGCAACGGTTTCAGCTGACCGTCAACTTCGACTTGCCAATCCTGACTGCTCCAAACTCGCAAACCAGACCGAATCCCACGACCAACATAAGTACTGGGGGTAACAAGCGTTACGTGCGAACGCTGTTCAAGTGCTTCAAGACCGCGAATGACCGCGAGCAACTGCAACCGCTCCCCTTTGACATCGGGCTCAACGTCCGATTCTACGATCCGGATTTCGGAGCCAATTCTCTCAAGCACAAATTTCCAATGACCGCCGGACGGGTGCTGATTGGCTTGAGTGAATAATAAAAAGTGGGGAGCGGTGGTTTCCATTTTGACAACGCCTGTGGTTTCAGTTCAGGTTTCCGTGCGCACCGGGTGCTTCAAGTGCACGCACGTAATTAAAGGTAAAGACCTTCCGTTGTCATCGATGCCATCCGCTGGCGTGCCAATCTCTGTTCGCTGGCCGGCGAAACTAGATTGGCGGTTGTCAAATGTTTCAATGAGTCACTAAAGTTCAAGTGCGTCGCTCCAGCAACGCCCTCAACCAAACTCTGTTTCGTTCGCTTGACTGCTTGCCTATCGGCAGGGTCACCCGAAAGAGAAAAGTCTTTTTCATAGAAAACCTCTTTTTGATCGATAAGGTCACGCGCCTTAGCCGACCTTTCGTTACAGCTGTTACAACTCGTCGACTGCGACGGATACCAAGCGCTTCCGCTATACTGATTCTCTGATTCGAAAACACAAACTCGCCGCTTGCCAACAAAATTGCCGTCGAGCTCCCCAGTTAAACACCGGGCGGACTTACACCGACAATAAACATCGTCCAAATCGGGGATTTGACGCTGTTTGCTGTTTGCAAGAACCACCAAGTCGAAGTTAGAACAAAAACATAGAAATCATTACCCACTTGGGCTACACGGGTCCGCAGGATTCCCGTGTTACATTTTCGACCTTCGCGGGCAAGCCCCGGCGAATAGGAATTACGAGTTTACAATGTCAAATTATCCAAAGATCTCCAAGCTAAAAACCGCTGAGCTATTCCTCGATCACTTGACGTCGATTGATTGCGAGTTGCCGTTTACCGAAACGGTTGATCCCTCGGGCGCGTTAGCGTCTGATATCAAAACCAAAGACGGCTCGATCGGAAACCGGTTTACCATCCTGCCAATGGAAGGCTGGGACGGAACGACTGACGGCAAACCAACCGACTTGACCACTCGTCGCTGGAAAAACTTTGGGATCAGCGGAGCAAAGTTAATCTGGGGCGGCGAAGCGGTAGCCGTTCGACCGGACGGAAGAGCCAACCCGAACCAACTGATGATGAATGAGTCTACGCTCGGCGACATCGCCGGACTTCGCGAAACTCTGGTCGGTGCCCATCAAGAACGGTTTGGCAACACGGACGATCTTTCGGTCGGTCTGCAACTGACTCACTCCGGGCGGTTTGCGCGACCAAACAACAAAGCCACTATCGAACCGCGAACCGCCTACGCTCATCCTGTCTTGGACAAAAAGTTCAACGTCGCCGAATCCGCGCTGCTGTCCGACGACGAACTAAAACAGTTAATCGACGACTTCATTGCCGCAGCCGTGCTGGCCGAAAAGGCGGGCTTTAGCTGGGTTGATGTCAAACACTGCCACGGCTACCTCGGCCACGAATTGTTGTCAGGTTTCGATCGAACAGGCGAGTTCGGTGGTAGCTTCGAAAACCGAACGCGGTTCTTGAAAGACATCGTCGCCGGCATTCGTAGCAAAACGAAACTCGAGATCGGTGTGCGGCTGAGCATTTTCGACTTCTCTCCGTTTGGGCCAGGCGAAGACAAACGGGGCTACGCTCTGTCTGAAGCCAGCGAATACAAATATGCCTTTGGCGGTGACGGGACCAGCGAAGGCATGGACCTTTCCGAACCGATTAAGTTACTAGAACTCATGAAGTCGTTGGGCATCGAATTACTGTGCTCGACCGCCGGCAGCCCTTATTACAATCCTCACATCCAACGCCCAGCAATCTTTCCGCCGTCCGACGGTTACATGCCGCCCGAGGATCCGCTTGTAGGAGTCGCTCGTCAAATCGCGGCGACCGGCAAGCTGAAACAAGCCGTACCGGATATCGTCGTGATCGGTTCAGGCTACAGCTACCTGCAAGAATGGTTACCCAACGTCGGGCAAGCAGCGATCGAAGCGGGCTTGGTCGATTCGATTGGCCTTGGGCGAATGGTGCTTTCATATCCCGATTTGCCAGCCGATGTTTTCGCCGGCCAGGTGCTAACTCGCAAGAAGATCTGCCGCACGTTTAGCGACTGCACAACCGCACCACGAAATGGAATCATTTCTGGCTGCTACCCGTTGGATGCTTTCTATAAGAAAAGCCCAGAGTTCGAACAACTCAAGGCGATTAAAAAGGGGTAGGGCGGGGCGGTTAAAAAATCGACCCGCGATGCTGTTCAAGTTAAGCATCGCTATTTGTATAAACATGCATCTACCAACGCCCGTCGGCATCGAACAACCCCTGCGAGCATCGGCGGTTATCAGACAGAGCCTGATTCGCGGCAGAGGTTCATCGAAAAACTAGTACGCGTTTTTTCAATCTTGAAGACGCTACAACGATCCGAGGAACTCGGTCATCTCGCCCGCGGCATGCAGATCGCCTTGAGTTTGAGCATGTTGAATGCCCTCGGTCAAAACCTTCTGGGCTTCGTCGATTCGATCTAGCCTCGCAAACTGCTGGCCAGCCATGAAAAACGAAGGCACGTAAGGCGGATCGTCTTGCATCAACCCGCGATGCAGATCCAAGCATTGCTCAGCCGTCTCATCGTCATTGGCCAACTCCATCGCCAACGCATACCGCAAGAAAGTATCGCTGGGATTATCCGCCAGCATCGATTCAATTTGTTCTCGTCGCGACATCTAACACTAAACCTCTGTTTGCAAGAATAAAAAGCTCTGTCGAGCAAGAGCTTATCCCACCACCTCTTTTGAGCGACGCATTTTCTTCATGGTCGCGAAGCATTGGGATCAGCACTACACGCCATAGTCTAGCAAATCAGCGGTTTAAAAAAATCGGACGTTTAAAAAAGCCTCGCTTTTTAAGCAGGTTCTCTCATTAAATCCAATGAAAGAACTCGTCCACCCACACGACCTTGTCTTCGACACCAACTCGATCTTCGCGATCGTCTAACAATACTGCCGTTCCATCGCCCCAAGACTCGCCGAAACCGCTCAACAAGCCCGGGCATCGAAAGCTTGGTTCTCAAAAAAACTATTGCAAGCTCAACGCACCGAAGAAATGACGCTGAGTCGTTTGAGGGACACAGGTTCCCGGCCGGCAAAAGCCCAGCGACGAATCACAAGTTCGCGGCGGCGTCTCGTGCATTTGAAACGCGAGCCCCGTTAACGATTTCCCAAAATGGATCGCCGACCGAACGCTCTGTCGATAGTCTGGCAACGTTTGCCCGTATCGCTCCAACGCTACGTCCTCAAAGTACAGCGGTTGGTAACGGATACTCGGTGCTTCCCAGCCAAACAGCTTCGTGGTGTCGCTGACTGGACTGACACGGCCAAACTCTTGCAGCAGTTCCGATCGGTCATCCGGCACGCGCCCGCTTTCGGCGAGGCTCAAACTAATATTAGCCATCGAATGCCTCGGCCACCCGCTACGAATATCATCGTCACTCAAACGCTGCGGTTTGATCGGCTCTCCTTCGTCGTCGAGTCCCTCCAACAAATCGTCGTCTAAATCAGAATCCAGATCGTCCTCTAAATCGTCCTCTAAATCGTCGTCCAACTCCGAATCCACGTCATCCTCTAAGCCAAAATCTGAATCTTCGTCCATCAGAGCATCATCTTGATCATTCGGGTCTGACAAATCCAACTCGCTCTCTTCGTCTCCGTCAGCCTCGAGGCCTAGCTGAGCATTTAACGCGGGTTTGACCTGGGTAATTCTCGATGACTGGCCTTCAGCGTTTTTAGCGAACGCAAAAAGTGCCACCAACAAAACAAGTGAAAAAGAAGAACGATACATTTTGGAGTCTCCAGCAAACAGGCAGGTAGTCGCCTAATTTTTATCGACCACTAAAAGCCGCACGATGCTCAAAACGACTACCTCCGGCGAAGCTCCCTCAATCGTTGCAGTTTACCAATCGTTCACCGGCCCCATTGGTCGCCGTCAATAGCCTCAAACTAGGCAACAGGATGCTTCCTTTTCCCGTTTAATTTGGCTCTTTCTGTCAAATTTCGACGATAGCAAGCAAAACTTGAACGTCCAATCACTGGAAGCCCTTACGAACCATTAAACTCTACGTAATCCGGCCCCACCGCCAGCACAAGAAGTTGCCTGGCTAGGGCCACGCGTTTTGGGCAGTTCCGACGCGACAGCTATGACCGGGCAACGATCTGGACTTTGGAAGTCAAACCATGAAATGCAGCGACCACATTCTCAGCCGACGAAACCTCCTCACCCTCGGCGCCGTCGGCGGGCTCGGGCTCACGTTGCCGGATTTCTTTCGCATCAAACAGGCACAAGCCGAACAGGTCAATTTCGAAAGCCGCGAAGGGACCGCCAAATCGGTGATCTACATCTTCCTGCCCGGCGGAATGGCTCAGCAAGAATCCTTCGACCCAAAACCTTACTCGCCGCTGGAGTACCGAGGATCGATCGACAGCATTTCAACTTCGCTGACGGGCGAACGAGTCGGGCAGCACTTCCCCAAGACGGCCAAGATCCTGAACAAGCTAACCGTGATCCGTTCAATGACTCATGGCGAAGCCGCTCACGAACGCGGCGTCCACAACATGCACACCGGCTACCGCCCCAGCCCAGCACTGCAATACCCGAGCATAGGCAGCGTGGTCAGTCACGAGTTCGGGCCTCGCAATAATCTGCCGCCGTACGTTTTGGTTCCTGGCCAAACCAACCCCTACCAAGGCACCGGCTATTTGAATTCGTCGTTTGCTGGTTTTAGTTTGGGCGCAGATCCGGCGGCCAAAGATTTTCAAGTCCGCGACCTCGATTTACCCTCAGGCGTGACGATGGAGCGATTCAACAAACGTCGCAAACTATTGGACGTGGTCAACAACCATTTTCGCGAACAAGAAAAATCAGACGCGATCGATTCGCTGGACACGTTTTACCAACGAGCCTACAGCATGATCAGTTCCGAAAAGGCTCGACTAGCATTCGACCTTTCGAAAGAACCAAAAAAGCTACGCGAAACTTATGGCCAAAACCAAGCCGGCCAACGCATGCTGTTGGCTCGTCGTTTAGTCGAAGCTGGCGTACGATTCGTCACGCTGACTTACGGTGGTTGGGACCATCACACCAACATCGATCAAGGCATCAAAAACTTAGCGCCAAAACTCGACCAGGCTTACGCGGCTTTGATCAACGACCTCGACCAACGCGGCTTGCTGGATACAACCTTGGTTTGCTTGTGCTCGGAATTCGGCCGGACCCCAAGGATCAACCAAACCGCCGGTCGCGATCACTGGCCGAAAGTTTTCAGCAGCGTGCTGGCCGGTGGCGGAACTCAACGCGGCTTGATCTTCGGCAAGTCAAACGCGATCGCCTCGGAACCCGAAGAGTACCCGGTCTCGGTGGCCGATTGGACCAAGACGATTTACCACTGCATCGGCATCAACGCGGAAAAAGAACTGATGGCTCCGGGAGCCCGCCCCATCGAAATCGTCGACGGCGGCAGCGTCCGCCGTGAACTGCTTGTCTAAGCAAACCAACTTGGGAACCAAGAAACATCTCTGAACGAAACGCCTCTTTGGACCAAACGCCTTCAACGGTTTTCAGCTTCGAACCTCCAGCCTTTTCAAACCATGACCCCACTTTTCAAAAACCTGCACCACATCAACCACCCGCGCCGACATGGCTTGTGGTTGCTGTGGTTAAGTTTGCTGGTGGGCTGGATCGGTGGCCTTTCAACCACGGCAGTTGCTTCGACGCCGTTGCTGAACCGAATCGCGCCCCGCGGCGCCCAACGCGGACACGAACACCTCATCGTTTTCCACGGCGTGCGATTATCGGCGACCGAAGAAGTACTGTTCCACGACGTCGGAATAACGGCGACCAATTTTGAAATCGTCGACGACAAACGAGTCAAAGTTACGATAAAAGTCGCCGTCGATTGCCGAGTCGGCGAACACATGATGCAACTGCGAACCAAACACGGCATCTCTGACTTCCGCAGTTTCTTTGTCGGCGAAATGCCTTCGGTGGCTGACAAAGAACCCAACAACGATTTTACAGCCGCTCAAACGATCCCGATGGACGTCACGATCGACGGCGTGATAAGTGCCGCCGATGTCGATTTATTTTGCGTCGAAGCTGAACAGAACCAACGACTGTCCGTCGAAATCCAAGCGATGCGACTGGGAACTTTCCTAGACCCGCTACTAGAGCTGTATGACTCGGACCAACAATTCATTCTCCGTTCGGACGATTCGCCGCTTGGCAACCAAGACGGCTTTTTTAGCTTAAAGATTCCAACGTCCGGAAAGTACTTTATCAAAGTTCGCGATGCCGAGTTTGGCGGATCGGGGCTTTGCAAATACCGGTTGCACGTTGGATCGTTCATTCGACCGGCAGTCGTTTTCCCCAGCGGCGGCAAGATCGGAGAAAAAACGAAGTTGACTTTGATCGGCGGGCGATGGGATGAATTTGAAAAAACACCCACCGAAGTAACGATCGTCAAATCGCGAGGCTACGATTTACTTGGCTTACCGCCGGAGCTTGGCAGCCCGACGCCGCCGCTTTTTCGAGCGGTCGAGTTCGGCAATGAGTTTGAACAGGAACCCAACAGTCTTCTGGGCAACTACTCGAACCAGTCGCGACAAAAACCAGCCACGCCGCCAATCGCTTTGAACGGCGTCATCAGCGAACCCAAGGACGTTGACTACTTCCAGTTTGTCGCGAAAAAAGGAAAAACCTATCTCATTAAATGTATCGCTCGGCGCATTGGTTCTGGCTTAGACCCCATACTGAACGTTTACTCGCCGAAGAAGAAACGCATTATTGGCAGCGACGATTTCAATAAACACCCCGACAGTGAAATTGAATTCAAAGCGACCGAAGACGGGGAACACTTTGTCCGCGTACTAGATCACTTGCAACGTGGACAACCAAATTTTGTCTACCGTATCGAGATCACTGAAAAAAAACCGAAGATCAGTTTCGGCATCAAACGCATCGATCGCTATAGCCAACAGCGGCAAACGGTAGCGGTCCCCCAAGGCGGTCGGTATGCGGTTTTGTTTGATGTGAAAAAGTCGATGGTGCCTGGTCCCGTGACCCTAAACACCGAATCATTGCCGCTGGGCATTCGGGCACAGGCTCAACCACTGCAAAAGGGCACGACCTTGATGCCGGTCGTTTTCGAAGTGGACAAAGACGCTGATCTCGGGGGAGCGATATTTGATTTGACCATGACGGCTAAGGTCGGCGACGAACTCATCGAAGGTCATTTCCGCAACATCGCCGACTTCGCCCTCGGTCCGCCCAACAACACCGTGTACACCAGCGGAACAATTAACCGCTTGCCAATGGCGGTGGTCGAGGCCCTACCGTTCACGGTCGATATCGGCGAACCAAAAGTTCCGCTGGTCCGCACCGGTTCGATGAGCTTGCCGATCGTCGTGACTCGCAAAGAAGGATTCGAAGGCAACGTTCGCGTCAAGCTTCCGTTCCGCTCGCCGGGCGTTGGAACACGCAGCTACGTCGAAATTCCCAAAGGAAAAACCACCGGCAGCTATCCGATCAACGCTAACTCAAACGCCTTGCTGGGCAAGTGGCCGATCTGCTTCACCGCGACGGCTCAATTCGGCGGGCCGGCATGGACTTCCAGCAACTTGAAAACACTCGAAGTTCACCAAGCGTTTGTGACTGCCAAAATTGATCGAGTCAGCATTGATCGCGGTCAATCAAAGGAGATCGTTTGTCAGTTGGAGCACCATTTCCCTTTCGAAGGCACCGCAACCGCGAAACTGCTAGGGCTGCCGCCCAATGTTACCATCACCGGGGACAACGATTCTGCCACCGTTTCTTTTGACGCCCAAACGAAAGAGATTCGTTTCAAGGTAATCACCAATGACAAGAGCCCCGTCGGGAAACACAGTTCGTCATTCTGCCAACTGTCGATCCCAAAGAACGGTCAACAGATGGTATCCAAAGCCGCCAACTGCACGCTGTTGATTCGGCCAAGCACGTCCGAGCCAAAATCAAAGCGAGTGGCGAGTAAATTTTCGAAACAGGAGACGCCGTGATTTTTTTGACGCTTATAAATCAAAGACTTCCTGTTTTGCTCGCCATCGCATGTTGCTTCCTGGCAAGTACGATGGCGCTGCTGGAACCCGAGCACCCCGCCGCTGCAACGCCTCAAGCAGCGCCGATGGCCAATGACGACCCGACCGGCAACGATCGGTCAATCGGCAGTATCAACCCGGCAACCAACGACACGCCAGCAGAACCAACCTCGCCAGCAGAACCAACCTCGCCAGCAATTGCCAATGCCGAAGCCGTTTCTCTCCAAGTCTGGCCAAAATCCATTTCGCTCACCGCTGCCAACGACCGACAATCCCTCGTCGCTCAACTGATTTACTCCAACGGCGTTACCGTTGACGTGACCGATCAACTAAAAGGCCAACCCACGAAGCCGATTGTCAAATTTCAAAACGGACACTGGCTGCCGGTCGAAGACGGAACGACTCAACTGAACATGAACGTCGCAGGCCACAAGCAGACCGTCTCGGTAACGGTTTCCGGCTCCAACACCACGCCAACGATCAGCTTCACCAACGATGTGATGCCCGTGTTTTCAAAAACAGGCTGCAACGCGGGCAGTTGCCACGGTGCGTCTCGCGGCAAAGATGGTTTTCGCCTTTCGTTGTACGGGTTTGATCCCGCTGGCGACTACTATCGTTTGACTCGCGAACAACCCGGACGGCGCATTGACTTGGCCGTACCAGAAGATTGCATGCTGATGACCAAATCCACCGGCACCGTGCCTCATAGCGGCGGTCAGTTGTTTAACCGCGAATCTGAAAACTACCAAACAATCCTGCGATGGCTCCAGAACGGAGCAAAATTTGACAAACAATCGCCACCGAAAGTAACCTCCATCGAACTGTACCCCGAAACGGCTATGCTCAGCGGCCCCGCCAAACAAAACCTCACCGTGCTCGCCCACTACGAAGACGGCAGCGACCGCGACGTCACTTCGCTGGCTTACTTTTCGACCAACCAAGACAACGTGCTTTCGGTCAAACAAACTGGCCAAATCGAATCGGGCGCCCGCGGCGAAGCGTTTGTAATGTGCCGGTTCGACACGCACACCGTCGGTCGTTGGTTTTCTACGGTACCGGCCAAAGATGATTTCAAATGGCGGTCAGTAGAACCAGCCAACTACATCGACACCGCCGTCCACAACAAACTTCAATCGCTCCGCATTCAACCTTCCCAGCGTTGCACGGACGCTGAATTCCTACGGCGGTGCTTTATCGATGTCTGCGGTTTGTTGCCAACGGCACAACAGCTTGAGCAATTCATCAACGATCCGTCGGCGGACAAACGAAGTCAATGCATCGACCGACTGCTTGAACGTGATGAGTTTGTCGACATGTGGGTGATGAAATGGTCGGAACTACTCCAAGTCCGCTCCAGCAACGACGTCAGCTACAAAGCCACGCTGCTGTACTACGAATGGCTCCGCAGCCGCATCGCCGCCAACACCCCGATCGACCAATGGGTACGCGAACTTTTAGCCGCCACTGGTGGCACCATGTCATCGCCGCCAACCAACTTTTACCACGCCGAACCTGACACCGGATTACTCTCCGAAAACGTCGCCCAAGTTTTCCTTGGCATGCGGATCCAATGTGCTCAGTGCCACAACCATCCCTTCGACCGGTGGACGATGGAAGACTACTACGGGTTCAAAGCGTTCTTCTCGCAGATCGGCCGCAAATCCGGAGCGGACCCGCGAGAGTCGGTGATCTTCAATCGTGCCCGTGGGGAAGCTCAACATCCGGTAACAAAAAACAACGTGCCGCCGAAATTCTTGGGCGGCGAAGTACCTGTCATCGAAAAAGGCGGCGACCGCCGAGAGGTGGTGGGGCAGTGGATCACGTCGCCCAAGAACCCTTACTTTTCTCGCAACCTCGCGAACATCGTTTGGGCTCATTTTCTTGGGCAAGGAATCGTTGACCAAGTCGATGACGTCCGCGTGAGCAACCCGCCCGTCAACGAGACTTTGCTGAAACAAATGGCCGACAAATTGGTCGAATCCAACTACGACTTCAAACAACTTGTTCGTGACATTTGCAACTCGCGGACTTATCAGTTGAGCACACAAACGAACGCCAGCAACGAAGCCGACGGCGTGAACTTTTCTCATGCGAAACTTCGACGGATCCGAGCCGAAGTGCTGTTTGACGCGATCAGTCAAGTCACCGAAACCAAGAACAAATTCCGCGGCCTTCCCAATGGAGCCCGAGCGGTCCAGATCGCCGACGGGAACACGTCGAATTACTTCTTGAAGACATTCGGCCGGGCCAGTCGCGAGACGGTTTGCAGCTGCGAAGTAAAAATGGAGCCAAGCTTATCGCAGGCGTTGCACTTGCTTAACGGAGCGACGGTGCACCAAAAAATCATTCAAGGCCAGGTATTACAAACGCTCCTTGAACAAAAAAAGACTAACGCAGACATCGTCGACGAACTTTACATGCGTTGCCTTGGCCGCAAAACTACCGAAGCCGAACAAACAGGTTTGGCGGAAAAGATTGAATCGGAGCCCCACCGCATTAAAGCCTTGGAAGATGTCTTTTGGGCAATCCTGAACTCGCGAGAATTCGTCTTCAATCATTGACCTAGCAACCGATTACCGATTCTACTGCACCTTTTGTTTTACGACTTTGATTTCCACCACCATTTTGTTTTCCCAAACCACCCATCTCCGTTACGTCGCAACACCGATCGCATGGCTGATCGTCGTGTTGGCATGCGCCATTCCGGCGAATGGTCAGGCGCCGAAAAAAGTCACGTTTGACGATAACGTTCGTCCGTTGCTCAAGCGTCGTTGCAGCGTTTGCCATAACTCCGATCGCCGCGAGGGCGATTTAGACGTGACCAGCTTTGTAAACTTAATGCAAGGCGGTAGCTCAGGCACGGTGCTGGAACCCGGCGAGCCTGGTGATAGTTATTTGTACGAGTTGGTCACTCACGCCAGTTCGCCCGAAATGCCGCCCAGCGGAAACAAAATACCAGCCACCGAAATAAAACTGCTGGCCGAATGGATCAAAGACGGCCTGCTGGAGAACAGCGGCAGCAAAGCAGCAAAGAGCAAACCCAAAGTTAGTCTTGCCTTAAAACTGTCGCCAACCACGCGGCCGGAAGTTTCTCCGACGCCGTTTCGCATATCATTGGAACCCGTCATCACTCCACCGGTTGGATCGGTGCTGGCTCTAGCGTCCAACCCATGGGCACCCGTGATCGCAGTGTCGACGCCACGACAAATCTTGTTGTATCACAGCGATCGCTTGGAACTAGCCGGGGTTCTACCCTACGAAACCGGAATCGCTCGATCACTAAGCTTTAGCCGTAATGGCGAATTGCTATTAGCCAGCGGCGGACGAGGCGGTGAATCCGGCAGCGTGCTGATGTTTAACGCTCGCACTGGCCAACTGATCGATCAAATCGGCAAAGAACCCGACACGATCCTAACCGCGGACTTGTCGGGCGATCAATCGCTAATCGCAATCGGAAGCCCCAACAAACGCGTCGCCGTGATGACCTCTGCCGGCCAACCCATCCATGAATTGAAACGCCACACCGATTGGGTAACCGCCGTTTGCTTTAGCCCTGACGGCCAATTTTTAGCGACCGCCGACCGTAACGGTACTTTACTGCTGTGGGAAGCGGATTCAGGTTTGTTTGTGCAAAAACTTGACGGCCACACCAAAGCAATCACCTCATTACAATGGCGTAGCGACAGCCAGTTTTTTGTCACTGCCAGCGAAGACGGCAGCGTTCGCGTTTGGGATACTGAAAAAGCGAAGCCGGTCAAATCGTGGAATGCCCACGGCAGTGGATGCTTAGTCGCCGGTTTTCGCCGCGACGGATCAATCTACTCGGCCGGCCGTGATCATTTGGTGAAACTCTGGCAAGCCAACGGCAAAGCAATTCGCACGTTCAAAGGTTTGCAAGACATCGTGGTCGCTGCAACCGTATGCGACGAAACCAATCGAGTGTTCGCGGCCGACTGGAATGGCAAGTTGCTCGCCTGGAACCTTGACAACGGGAAAGTCCTCAAAACACTTCCAGCCAATCCCCCCACACTAAAACAGCAACTCTCGCAAGCGAAAACAGAACTCCAACAAACTCAAGCGAAAGTTAACGGCGCGGGCAGGTCCAGCACGAACATGCAAGCACAGGTTTTGAACGCTGAAAATCAACGAACGGCCATTCACGATCAAATCAAAAAAGGAACACGCGAACTGCAGGGCAGGGCAGGCAGCAAAAATAAACTACACGCCAACCGACAGGGCTATCGTCTAGCAAACCTGCGGCGAACGCGAGACTTGCCAGCGCACCAAGCTAAGTTAAAGCAACTAAAAGCCGCTTTGCCGCAAGCCAAACTAGCGTTAGAAAGCCTCCCCGACGAACCACGATTAGTCGAAGCGGTTGCTTTTTTAGAATCCGAAATCCAAGCGATCCAACGCCGCAACCAACGGTTTACTCAGCTTGCCTTGGCGAATTTCCGCGAACACCTGCGGATCGCTGATGATCTGAGAAACTTGGTCCAGCAAACCAATCAACTTAACGCGACGCAAAACGCAAAAAAAAATCAAACGAACCAAATTCAAAAACGGATCCAAGATTTGAACGGCATGATTCAACAGCAATCCAAGATCAAAGCCACCGCAGAACAAGAACTCGCCGCTAAGCAAAAAGCGGTCGAACGCTGGCAGAACGCAATTCAATTTGAGCAAGATTTAACGCGACTCAAAACCCAACTAGTGGATGCTGAATCGCAACTGGCCGTCAAACGCGAAACCATCCAACAAGCTCAACAGCAACACAAACTGGCCGAAGAAAAGGTCAAGCAAGCTGAACAGGCCAGCCAAGCCTCCCGCGCTGCGGTCGAAGCGGTTCAAAAGCAACTCCAGCAGTTGCAACTGCAGTAAATATCGAACTGCATCCGCGTTTATATAAGCTCAACTGCGTTTAACTGCATTCATCCTTGGGTGGAAACATGGTCGGATGATCTGGGCCGCTGAAGTGCAGCTTGCCAGCTTTTGGCATCGTTTGCCTGCTGGATAAAGGAAATTAACCGCGAATGGACGCCAATATCAGCGCTAAGCCATTCGCGTCTATTTGCGTTCATTCGCGGTTTTAATTTATTCCAATGGCTATTGGCCTGACTAAACCCATCGATAGCAATGACTTACAGACATCGGTGCAGAATCCTATTGCGCTGTCGCCGACGCCTTCCGGCTAACCGTAACACTCTGCTAGCCACCTCACCCGGTTTTGTACGTCACCGTCACCCAGATCCCAAAGATTGCGACCACGGTCCCTGCCAATGCCAAACGACTAACCCGGTGGCGATGCAAAACCCACATCACCGGAATCGCAAACAGCGGGCAGGTCGACAACAACGTTTGCGCAATCGCCAAGTCGTCATTCTTATACGCCATCTGGCAAAACCAAATTCCTAGCCACGTCCCAAGAGCCGTCGCCGGAACGATAAATCGCAGGTGGTGGAACTTGACCGCCGTAGCAAACTCTTGTCGATACTTCTTGCGGCTTAACATCCACAAACTTGACGCAACCGCGGCAGCAAACAATCGTATCGCCGTAGATTCCAACGGACTGCACGACTCCATCCCCTTCGCTGAAAACACCCCACCACTGACTTGGCAAACCGCCGCAAGAATTCCGCAGGCCACTCCCAATGGAAAATTCCCTGGCATCAGCCCGGGCTCTTCTTGTTTCGCTTTGCGATCTAGCACCACGACCACCACCCCCGCCATGGTCAACGCGACGCCCAAGACCACTATGAAACTGATCGTTTGATTTAAAAACAACAGCCCTAGTACGACCGCAAAGAACGGTCCCAAGCACATTAACACCATCGCTCGCCGGGGCCCTACGATTTGCAAACAACGGAAATACAGCGTGTCCCCGACAACGACCCCAATGAAACCGCTCAGCGTCAACCAGCCCCAAGCCTGCCAGTCCGCCGACAGCTCAACCCAGCCCAATCCGAGACTAGCGACCGCCAAGTGAATCCCGACCAGCGTAACGCCGACGCAATTCTTGCATGCATTTATTGTGAATGCCGGCAGCTTGATCAGCCCCCAGATCATGCTTGAGAAAGTCCATAAAAACGCAGCCATCAACGCAGCTGCTTGTCCGATTTCCATTATTTACGATTGCTTCGAAGATGAACTTCTGGGAAAAAAACGAAGCGGCAAACATAGTCAACGAACACAATTCACGATAGTGTTTGGGCTCTTCTCGCAGCGCAAATCACTTTTTAATTCCGGGTGTTCTGGTAGCCCGACGCGTCAGCGAGGAAACCATAGTCGCCTTACACTACGTGAAAGTAGCGTTACCTTCGGTGGACGGTCACAAACCGGATGGCTCTGGATAAAAAGGCGACTACCTGCGCATCACTAAATCAACAGGCCCGTTGACGATGATCTCCACGTGTTCCTCGCTCACGGGCTTGTTGATTTAGCATGTTTTAACATTGCAAAAAATGTGGAGATGGGCTTCCAGCCTGTCTTACGCGCTGCCCCCATGCAAATGACAGGCTAGACGCCCATCACCACAAGTTCCTCGCTCACGCGTCGGGCTACCAGCCATCGTCTTACTCAACACCGCAGTCAATTAACTGCTGGGCAAATTCAAGCTCTTCAGCGGTTGCCGATCGAGAGTAATTTTTGATCTGCTGGCCAATGATCGCCAATCGCTGCTGCAATGCCAGCGGGCTCGAAAAATCCACTGGCGGTTGCTCTTCCAGATTCTCCGCCTCGGTGCGTTTGATGTAATAGCCGACGCTCATTCGCGGCGGGCCGTGACTTGACTGCCGAGTCCCCCAGTGAGCCAGCTGAGTCGTCCAGCAAAACAGCGAGCCGCGTTTGCCTTGCAACGTTCGGACGTTTTGCAAACTTTCCACTTGAATCTCGGCCGAGCATTTTTCGTAATCCGGGTCCAACGATGCGGGCAAAACACAGATCGCTGAACTTAAATGATTCAAATCCGTAAGCGGCACCCAGATCGTCAAGTAATCCAAATGCTCTTCGTCCTCGATGTCCACTTCGCGAACTTGATCGCGGTGCGGCGCGAACGCGGATTGGTTATCCGGACGCACAAACCAACTCCACACCGCCGGCAAACACTCGTAGTCATCCAACAGATCCGAAAACAACGGATCCATCTGCATCAACAAATCCCAAAACTCGTCATACACAAACGCAAAAACCGGATGAATTCCAGTCGCCTCAAGCTTTTCAAAACAGGCCTGCATTCGATCGATCTGCCGTTGATCAAACCAACCGTCGTACGCAAAATAACCATCCTCAGCGATCGTCTGTTGGCAAGTCGCCCACGTGTCAGAATCCAGTGGTCGCGATTGCCCCCAATCCGATTGCTCGGCCAAAGGTTGGCTTGAAATCGAAAGCTCAGGACAGAGCTCTCGCCAAAACGTTTCCGTTTGAATGTTTTTTAGATCTAGCTTCATTGCGTTTGCATATTGCCCAGGTACTCAAGTAGTTCGGGAGTCGGATCGTCGATCACAATCCGCTCTGCCACTCGCGGGTCCTGTTTTGAGCGAACCATGATCACGACTTCCCGCGAATCGTCATTGGTAGTTTGCTCAAGCGGGCGTGTCAAAGCAACCGGATTTCTCTCAAACGAATCCCGTTGATCCAAGCGATCGATTCGAGCCATTGGCTGACGAACTCTGTTGCTCGCCCCAGCGTTTGCCAAGCGTTCTTGGCTCAACCGGCCTGCAAATTGATCGTTACTGCCAATCGCTTCGGCAAAACGATTGCCCGTTGCTGGCCCACGAAGAATCGAAGCCGACCTGTTGGGAATCTCCGGTGACTTTGGATTCGAAGCCAACCATCGGTTATCGTTGGCGTCAAATAAATGCTCCAGCCCCGTCGAAGCAAGCTGCCAGTAGAGCGTATCAAGAGCACTGTAGATGCCTTCGTCCACTTCAACCGCCGCTGCGTTGCAAACTCCGATCAAATGCCCTGACTCGGTAAACAAGCCTCCGCCACTGCGCCCGTCCACCGGTCGTCCGAAGATATCGTACTTCAGCGAACCATCGTAAGCGGCGCGGTTTTTGATTTGCGAATGTCGGATGGTTGGGTCTTCGCCGTGGTCGCAGCCAATGCTGAAGACGTCTACTCCGGATTGAATCGGCGAACGTTTGTCGGCCAAAGGGACCGCCGTCAGCGGAGCGTCCGTGCGAATCACTACTAACGCGATGTCTTTTGCCTTTGCGTCATAGTCGACCAGTCGACCAGGAGCGGTTCGAGGTTGACCGTAAAAATCGTATTCCGCCGTGATCTCTCCCTGCCCTTGGGAATCACGAAACACGTGCCCGCAGGTCATCACCAGACTCTCGTTGCCGTGCGTGTGAATCACCGTTCCGGTAGCGTAAGAAGTACCTTCGTCGTCATCCACCTTCAAACGTACCGTCGCCTCCATCGCTCGTCGTTCCGCAGAACTTCGTGGCCGAGCAGTCCCGTTGACCATGGTGGGCGAGCTAAACGATGCTCGACCGCGTCTCCCAGGATCTTGGTTGGTCACCTGACGGTCAATGACGACTTTGGTGCCGGGAGCTTTTCGGCTGTCGGCTAAATTTTGCTGGAGGGCTCCTGGGACTAGCGCACGACGGCTGTCAGCGAGGGTACGATTTTCTTCGGTTTGAATTCGATCAAATGCTGGATTAGCCGTGACACCGACCTTGTCAAACCACTGTTGCAGAGTCGAACCGTCGATCAATCCCGCGTGCCTGCCAACAATTTGATTGCCCGCGATCAACACGACCGTCGGGGTTCGCTCTACGCCAAGCTGCTTAGCAAACCGAGCATGCTCTGCCGCTTTTAACGTTTTGACGGGGTAACCGTTATTCGCCAACCGATCAATCACCGGTTTGACCGACAGACACGGTGCACAACCATCGTTGGTAAAGAAGTACAAAATCGGCGATGGTTCCGATTGAGCGACAACGGATTTGACGGCCGTCGTTACCAAAAACGCCACCGCGATTGTCGTCAGCAACAACCATTTGGCCGCGCGCACGTGTTGTAAATTCGCAAACATCCGTTCCCTCCTTGGACTGGATGACCGTAATAAACTTGTTCGAACCTGCCGCATTCCGTTGCGGAAAATGATCGAACCGCCAGTTTAAGAATTGCGACATTCCAAACCGGCTGGGCTGCGAATTAGAATCCATCACAACAATTTGACAAAGCTCGATTTAAGATGCAGTTAAAACCCCTCGGATCGAGCTAGCATTGAGTGGATAATGCGATAAAACTAGGGTGACGGCCCGTTGCCAGCAGCAGAATGAATGCTGCACGCTAATGTCAACTTGGCTGGTTTTTAAGCGAGATAATTTTTAGATTGCGACATGGATAAAAATCACGATTGCAGCCCTTTTCTGAAGACGCTTAAAACTCTTTCCAGCACGTTTTTCGTTGCCGCATTCTTCGCTCTGATGCCAGCGATCTCCGCTATCGCACAAGAAGACGCTCGAACCGTCCGCGACCACACACGGGATCGACCCGATAGCTTTAGCAAGCCCGTGTTGATCCAGTTTCACGGCGAAATCAATGATTTCCTAACCGGGTTCTTTAACCGGTCGATGGACAAAGCCGAAGCGGCTGGAGCGGATTTGATCTTGGTGGAAGTCGACAGCCCCGGCGGACTGAAAATCGAGAGCCTGCAGATGGCTCGACGGCTACGCGACTGCAAAGCCTACACCGTTGTGATTGTCGAAAACGAAGCGATCTCCGGCGGCAGCTTGGTGTCTCTGGGCTGTGACGAAATCCAAATCAATCCCGATGCAAAGTTCGGCGACTCGGGAGAGATCGGTTTTGACCCCGAACAATGGGCTTGGCGGTTGATCGAACCAAAGATCGAATCGTATCTCTCGCGAGACGCTAGAGACCTCGCCGAATCGAAAGGCCGTAACCCGGATCTTGCCGAAGCCATGGTCGACTCGGATCACTTGGTGTACTCAAAACTGAACGACGATGGAAAACTTGAACTGACCGCCGTCAACGACGAAGATGTTTTAAAGCCCGATCCGCCGTGGGAACTGGTCATCGAAACAAAAAACGGACGCTTCCTAACCGTTAGCGGCCAACGAGCGGTCGAACTTGAACTCGCCCAAGGCCACGCTTCATCGCGTCAAGACATCGCCGCCGAATTGAAAATCGATTTGGCCCAGACCACCGTCTACGAGCCAACGATGACTGACCACACGATCCACTTTTTGAATCAATGGTGGGTATCCGCGTTGATCATTTTAGTTGGACTGATTGCTTTATGGGTCGAACTGAGCGCGCCGGGGCTGGGAATCGGCGGTTTGATCGCCGGCTTGTGCGCGTTGCTGTTTTTCTGGAGCCACTTTCTCGGTGGAACCGCGGGCTGGCTGGAGGTGATGTTGTTTGTCGCCGGAGTTGGTTTCATCGCGGCCGAGTTGTTTGTGATTCCCGGATTTGGTGTTGCCGGCATCACAGGCCTACTACTGATGTTCGCCAGTATTGTTTTGGCCAGCCAAAGCTTCGTCATCCCCACAACGGCGATGGATTGGAATCAACTTTTCACTTCCATTATCGTGACCACCATCGTAGGTGTTTGCTTTTTGTTCGCAGCTTTTTTCATCACCCGACAGATGGGCAACCTACCAATCTTCAAAGGCATCATCCTGGACTCAGAAGTTGGACGCGAAGCAAAAGCTTCCGAACTAGGCGATGACAAAGGCCAGACCACGCCAACTTACGAAGGCGTGTCGGTGGGTGATTTTGGCGTCGCCGATTCTCTTCTTCGCCCGGCAGGCCGAGTCAAAATCAACGGCCGAGTGGTTGACGTGGTCAGCGATGGTTCATTCGTTGACCAAGGCACACCAATTCGCGTGGTCAAGATCCACGGCAACGTGATCACGGTAACCGAAGTGGATGCGGACAACGAACGGGGCTGAATCCGTGTCAAATGAGACATTGGCCTTGCGTATTGATTTTACTTAAGAGCTTATCTCACGACCTTTTTGAGCGACGCACTTCCTGCTCCGCCGCGAAGCATTGGGGCAATCGCTAAGTTCCAATCGTTTCGATTTATCCAGATCGCTTACTTCGATGGCAAATTCAATTTCCCTGGTAACCACTGCCAAAAACACAGTGAACTGCCACCACCACTTACGCCATTTGTTTTCTGTTTTTGACCGCCCACACCGGACCACACCAACATCCTATGCGGCGAAAATCCACCCTACAAACCGACAATCGAAACCGACGACCAATCGTTTGTATCCAACCGGCTGACGAATCACCTTCAACGTGAACCAAACGCTCCCAAGTTCGGCGCCGAATACGAGGCCTTTTCTTTGTCAAGTGTTAGGCCGCCATTGCTTTTGATCTTTCGGCCCGTTTGGAATGCGGGAGATCGAGCTCGCAATTGATACCCCCACAACTCTTTCATTTCCGTTAACTCGATATCGCAAGGAGCTTTTCCAGCAGAGCCGAACATCGGATCTTCCGTCACCGCAGAAGCGTCATCCGGGTGCGGCTTGATACCGACGTACAAGTTGTTTCGAAACGCGACTCCGGGGCCCGACTGCTTCTTGCCCCAAGTACCTTTGCCCTCAAAGTAAAAAATATTGTTCTCAAACTTACTGTTAACCGGTGTTCGCCCCCGCGGAAACACGCTTGCTTGATACTCTTTGCCAATGAAGTGAGTGTTATTGTAAATGTGAACGTCGCGTGCATCGCGCTCTGAATCGAATCCGTAAAAATAAATCCCCTGACGATCATTGACGCTCAAGTTGTAACGAATCACGACGTGCCAAGTGGGACGTTTCATGATCCCACAAAACCACAGGTTGTCGTGACTGTAGTTGTACTGGATGAACGTGTTGACGCAGTTGTAGTCCGCATCAAACCCGCCGCGATCCTTGTCCCCTGGGCCAACATTACCGTAAGCCTCGTTGTACTGGAGCTTCATGCCATCGGTTCCAAAGCAAAAAATGCTATGCCCCGTGTCGTAACGACTGCTATTGGCAAGCGTATTCCGCTCATAGACCGCGTCCTTGCTCCACCGAGCAATCACGCAATTGCGGCCCGTGTTGTTAACAAAGTTATCGGCAACATAAACATCGGTCCACAGATAAGCCGTTTCATAGCTGTCCTTTTCAAAGACAACCTTGGCGGCGGAAGAGGTATTTCCAATCCCGACCCCACCAACATTTTCGATTCGGTTGTTAGTGATCCGCAGGTCGTGAAAGATTGACTTCTTCAGTTTCTTCAGATGAACATGGATTCCGCCTCGGCGCTTACCCGCGACCTTCCCATTGACGTCGTGAATGTAGCAATTCGAAATATATAGGTGCTCAAAAACACCTTCGCTTTGATTGGCAACCACATGAATCCCAAACAAATCGCCTTGGTCCTCGTCGGAGCCATTCGTGTTTGTGATCTCCAGTCCATCGATTTCCCAAAACGATGGGTCCTGCAAGAAAACACCCGAGGACTTTTTCCCCTGCGCGTCAATCCGTGGCCTCTTACCCTCGCCAGCGGCACCAATCCAAATCGGCGCTCCCTTACGGCCGTTTCCCTTCGGCGCGAACATTCCTTTGAAGCGTTTTCCGTTACGAAAAATAACACGGTCACCCGCTTCGAACGTATGACGCTTCCACTTGTCAAAGTCAGCCTGTGAATCGATATGGTAGTCGGTTGCAAAAACCGAATTAGCAACAACCGCAACCCAAATCACAGTCAAGACAAAACAAACATTCTTCATGCCAGCAAACGGCCCATCGTAGAAATAAAAACATGTGCGCCCTGCGAAACCACTAAGAGCTTTCCCCACCCACATTTTGAGCGACGCAAATTTCGCTGTGTCGCATAGTATTGAGATAAACGCGAAAGTGCGAGAAAGTTCTCGCAGGCGTCTTTGATTTTCAGCCCCAAGTCAATCGAACTCAAAAAACTAAAGACCTCAATCAACCCTCAAACGCTAATTTTTCATCGTAGTTCGTTCGGAAGAAAATACATCGCCTGTTGGCGTGCTAGGAAGCGTTGATTTCCATTCCTCAATCTTTTTCAACAATGATTTGGCGATTTCAGTCTTTGACTTACTCAAATCCATTGCTTCGTATGGATCGGCAACCAAATCATACAGCTCGAAATGCGAATGATCTTCATTGGAGACGAGCTTCCAATTGTCGACCGCGACTGCATAAGACACCCAATGGTAAGGCTGGTGTGCCGCGGCAGGCCAGCGCGATTTGGCTTTCCAAAACAACGGCTTGCTTCGGGTCGACTCACCATCGCCTTGCAAGGCTTTCAGCTGGCTAATGCCGTCGGCTGCATACGTCTCCGGCAAACTCACGCCAGCGATCTCGCAAAACGTCGGCAACAAATCCACTGCCGACAGCATTGAAGTCTTATCCATTTCCCCAGCAGCGATCTTCCCCGGCCATCGAGCGATAAACGGAACGCCAACGCCGCCCTCAAACAACGACGCCTTGTACCCTTTACGACCGGCGGTAATCCCCTTGGCTGCAGCGATCCCATAGCCACATCCGGTAGCGGTGTCATTCATTAACGTTAACTCGGCATCCGGCTTCTGAGACCGCGCGGGTCCGTTGTCGGAACTGAAAATTACCAACGTGTTTTCAGTCAGTCCCAATCGATCCAATGCATCAAGCACTTCGCCGATGCGATCATCTGCGTGAGACAAAACCGAAGCGAAGACATTGTCTTCCACGGGCAGATCTTGGAAACGCCAGCGGTATTTCGGCACCGTATGAAACGGCGTGTGCGGTTCGTGCACCCAAAGGTTTACGAAAAATGGTTTCTTTTCCTGTTGGCAAGACTCGATGAACTTAATCGTCTGCCGAGCATCCTCGTGCACCGGCATTTGCTCTCCGGCACAATTGAACGCACCATATTGATCGTACCCGTACGCCGACGGAACTGGCGAATCCGGAATCATGTTGTTAGCCAAATGCCACTTACCAAAATGAGCACTACGATAGCCCGCTTGCTTGAGAAATTTTGGAATCGTCGGTGCGTCGGTGCTAAGCCAATCCGGCATGTTTCGTCCGGCATTACTAGGCACCCAAGCGAAGTGGCCATCGATGTTGTACCGAGCTGGAAACTGCCCCGTCATCACCGCCGCACGACTCGGCGAACAAACTCCACTAGCGACCGAAAATCGATGGAAGTCTGTACCTTCTTTTGCCAAGCGATCGATATTGGGAGTCTTCACATACGGATGCCCGTGGCAGCTCAAATCTCCCCAGCCCCAGTCGTCGGCAAAGATAAAAATGATGTTCGGCTTTGACTCGGCATTCGTTTCCATCGGCTCGCTGGCCGCGCCAGCCGAACAAACATTTCCCCCAATGATCAACAGCCAAAACAACAAATTAATTTTCGAATTCATGGTAGTACTCATTCTGCTGTCGGCGAGAAGACCGGTTGATTGATTGCTTATTTGCGACGAGCACCAACGCTCGCCGAGTGCTGAATCGGATTCACCCGAAAACGATGAAGCCTGTCGCACCCTTCGCGTTTGTGGATGAGTATCGGGTTTTCATGACTTAATTGCAAGTATCTGCGACTCCGCGAGGTCGAAAACAACCCCAGCGATAAACACTCTACTGCGTGCAAGTTGGCGACAATGCTTCCAGCCTGTCCCACGGCAAGCCCCCACGCAAGACCGGGCCCCGGGCAGAAGCGTTGGCAGCACTGCTGCCCCTCATTCAGCCCGCCCGTAGAAGCAAAAAAAAGCGAGCTGGAAACCATCGGTCTCCAACTCGCTTTGATTTTTTTCATCAACCGTTAACAGTCGAATTACTCAGCAGCTTCTTCTGTCGCTGCTGGTTCTTCGGCTGCTGGTTCAGCAGCAGCTTCTTCGGCTGGAGCATCAACGGCAGCCGATGGAGCGATCAAAGGTCCCGCAGAACCAAGACCACCTTTTAGGTCCGCAGCAGCAATGGTGCTACTCGCAGAACCACCGGCGGAACCTGACTCAGCAGCTTCCGCTTTCTGAGCTTTGGCTTCTTCTTCTGGAGTCCAATCCACGCGGCGGCGTGACAAACCAATCTTTCGCTCGTCGGTATCGACTCGCAAAACCTTGACTTCCAACTCGTCGCCAACGTTGACCAAATCTTCTGGGTTTTCGATCTTCTCGTCGGACAGTTCGCTGATGTGCAGCAAACCTTCCAAGCCGTCTTCGAGTCCAACAAAGACACCGAAGTTGGTGATCTTGGTGACCTTACCAGAGATCTTCTGGCCCGGAGCGTAACGCTGAGGAATCTCGTTTGTCCATGGATCTTCTGCCATTTGCTTCAGACCCAAAGCGATACGACGACGGTCAGTGTCAACCGACAAGATCTTGCAAGAAAGCTCTTGGCCTTTTTCCAAAACTTCGTTCGGATGGCTGACCTTGCGAGTCCAAGACATGTCTGAGACGTGCAACAATCCGTCGATGCCTTCTTCCAACTCGATGAACGCACCGTAGTTGGTAAGGTTGCGGACCTTGCCGGTGATCTCTTTGCCCGTTGGGTACTTCTCTTCGACTTTGTCCCATGGGTTTTCTTGAGTCTGCTTCATGCCCAAAGACATTTGCTCGCCCGACTTGTCGATGCCCAAAACCGAAACTTGGATCTCGTCGCCGATGTTAACCAATTCGTTCGGATGATTAACACGCTTGACCCAAGACATTTCCGAGATGTGAACAAGGCCTTCGATGCCTGGCTCAAGCTTAACAAAGGCACCGTAGTTCATCACGTTGACAACTTCACCTGTGTTAACGCTACCGATTGGGTACTTAGTCTCAACTTCGTCCCAAGGGTTAGGCAGCAATTGCTTCAAGCCCAAGGCGATCTTGACCTTTTCGCGGTCGATGTTCAAGACCTTGACTTCTAGCTCCTCGTCCATCGACACCATCTGAGATGGGTGAGAGATACGAGTGTGTGACATGTCGGTGATGTGTAGCAAACCGTCGATGCCGCCAAGGTCAACAAACGCACCGAAGTCGGCGATGTTCTTGACCACACCTTTGCGGACTTGGCCGATTTCCAATTCTGCCATCAACTTTTGTTGGCTGTAGGTACGTTCTTTTTCGATCAAAGAACGACGTGAGACAACGATGTTACGGCGCTGAGTGTCAATCTTGAGCACTTCACACTGGACAACGCGACCGATGTAATCGCCGATGTCGCCAGGACGGCGGATGTCGACTTGTGAGGCCGGCAAGAAGACTTGCACGCCGATGTCGACCAACAAACCACCTTTGATCTTGCGAGTACAAGTACCGGTGACGATGTGACCTTCGTCGACTTTTTCGACAACGTCGGTCCACTTGCGGATGATGTCCGCTTTTTCTTTACTGACAGCGATCAAGCCCGATGGATCATCGGCGCGACCTTGTTCGTCTTCGAGGTCTTCGATCAGAACGCTGACGGTTTGTCCAACTTCTGGCTCTGGCTCAAGCTCTGACCATTCACTACGCGAGATCGTGCCTTCACTCTTGAAACCAACATCGACAACAACCACGTCGTTATCAACGCGAACGATCTTGCCTTCGACGATCGAATTCAATTCGTATTTTTGATCGGGGGCACCATCGGGGAACAAGTACTGTCCCAAGTCAATGTCTTCAAATTCATCCATTGAATTGACGTCAAACAATTGACCCAATTCGTCTTCGATGGTTTGGTCTTCTAGAGAGTGAATGAGATTACGATTTACCATAGCTTTATGAGCTCAAACTGCGTTGATGGGTGACTGACGCCCAAAGCAGAGTTGGTTGCATGCGAATGAGCATGACAGTGAAAAAAATATAACTGATTGACTTCGACCAGGTAGAAAGGCAGTTTGTCTGCCGATACAGTCTTCAGATGGTCCGAAGGCAATCACACACCGGTAAAACTATCAAAAACAGCCCCATTTCGTCAAGTAGCCTTTTCCTAATCGGACGAGACGGACTCGAAAAAACGAAACGGATGCTTATCGATCGCGCTTTACCCCAACGCCTATTTCGTCTCCTTGGCAGCACAAGGTTAGCCAAACCTGCGGTTGCCGAGGATTTCGGTGGCTCTTTGAAAGACCTAAAGCAAATAAGAGCGTTTTACTAGGGAATTTGCCGCCCTCAGCTTTGTTGCAGCATAGCAAGCAACAGCTAAAATAACGACGAAACGCTCTGACAAGACGAAACTGCCCCCGCGAAAAGCCATGCGTCCCTGCAATCAATGCCGAAAACCGGTCAAAAACGCCGCTCAGCTGTGCGAGAATTGCGAGCAGTACAACGCCGAAAACAATATCGATCCCAAACCAATGGTTTCGCTGACGCCAATCGATACAAACAACTTGGCCCCAGTGCCTTTCGACTCGACGATCAACGTCATGCTGCTATCCACCGGTGCCTGCTTTGGGCTGATGGGACTGCTGATCGGGGTTTTGTGCGGCAGTTCGACCTATGCGATGATTGGCTTTGGAATTGGCTGGCTGATCGCGGCTTTCATGCTCCCAATATTCCGGTAACGCCCAAGACCACCGCCCCGACACCGACTCCCTCCAAGCGGTTTCCAATCAGCCACCTCAGGGCGAGTCAACTTCACAAACCCCGAGGGCCTTATAAATAGGGTAGCCCGACGTGTCAGCAAGGTTTTAGCATGTCTTGGCGAAGCCTAAGAAATGTGGAGATGGGCTTCCAGCCTGCCTGCACGCATGACAGGCTGGAACCGCTGGAAGCACCGCCACCACCACATTTCTTCGGCTCCGCGCCGGACTACCAAAGCACCCGAATTCAAAAACGGATTTACCCTGCCAGCTGCCTTTAGCTACTTGGCACCGGCCTCCCAAATTGCTAACCTAGCTTACCGAATGGGTGTACCTTGAACAGACTGCGACAATCGAGTCAACCAGTCAACAACTTAAGAGGGATCCGAAATGTTAGTGCTAAGCCGAAAAGTTGGCGAGCGAATTTGGATTGGGGATGAAATTTCGATCACTGTCTTGCGGTTAACAAACGGCGGTGTAAAAATCGGTATCGAAGCTCCTCATGAACTCGCCGTCGTACGGGAAGAGCTAAAACACAAAATCGAGGCCGCCGAAAAATTGCTTAACGAAGCCACCATCGTAGCAGTCGACCAAGCATCACCAACCGAACCCGTCGACCACCCTGCAAAAGGCGACTAAGTGGCCTTTTTGAAATCGATGCCGCCTTACCTGCGTTGACGACGTTGCTTGAAATCAAAACAAAAAAAGCGGTCGCTGTTTTTCTAACAGTGACCGCTTATTTTTATGCGCTGGCTTCTTAAGAAGCCA
>JALZWN010000044.1 GCA_023300235.1 Mariniblastus sp. | reverse complement strand
CGTCGTATTTTAAAGACCGTCGGGGTTTTGGGCGAACTGGTTCACCCACTTGACTTTTTCCTACCGGTTCCTCGCTCACGCGTCGGGCTACCTTTTGCGCTCGCTGATGCTCAGTTCCTCGCTAACGCCGGGCCACCCTAACACCCAGAACCAAAGACCGATTCGCACTGGAGCCCCCTACCCGCCAGTTAGCGCGGCTCGGGCGATCGGTTATCATTCGAGTATCAACGAGTGCTTTCTGACAGCAAAAACTTCGGGTTAATCGACAACGTAAATCCAATGCCCCAAGCCACTTCGGCAATCGTAAAATTAAGCCGTCACAAAGCACTTGGCCAGAGAATCATTTTAGAAATAAAACAATGGATGAAATTGAATTAGCAAAAGTCTGTGAGACCGAATTCAAAGAACAGGCACTGTTGTTTAAAGCGGTCTTGGAGCAAGAAGGCATGGACGTGATGGTCAAAGGCCTCGAAGCTTCTGCCCTAGGCGATGCACTCGACGGAGCGGATGTCGTTGAACTGTTTGTGCCGGTCGTTTACGCCGATCGAGCCAAGCAAATGGTGGACGAAATTTTGGCCGAAGATGGCGAACCGATTCCCGCTTGGACCTGCGAGTGCGGCGAGAGCGTAGACGAAGGATTTTTTGTTTGCTGGTCTTGCCAAGCCGAATACAAACCAGCTGAATAGTGTAATCGCTTAGCGATTGATCGCTTAGCGATTGTTCGCTCAGCAAAGCCTTTTTGCCAATCAACTCCACCCAAGCCCAAAGAGAATCAGTTTTACAAATTCGGAAGTCCCTTTAAATGGTAACCCGACGCCTTAGCGAGGATTTCCACCGGTTCCTCGCTAATGGGCCCGTTGATTCAAAAACTGATTTGCCCTGCCCCTAAGAAATACAACGCATAGGAAACCACGCCGATCATGGCTCCAAGTAAAAACCAAAATTCATCCGCCGCCGAACGATTTGCTCCAGCTGCCAAGCAGCCCAGATCAGCCTCCAAACAACAGCAGCCGCCCAGACGCTGGGGCCTGTTGGCGTTGTTTTTGTTGATCTCCGTCGGCGGAACCTTTCTCGCGATTTCACTCCGCCCACCAGGGCAAGTGCTGCAAAAAAAAGCGATTGCCATCGCAACGTACCCGCATGACAAGACCGCGTTTACCCAAGGTTTGGTTTGGGAAGATGGTGTTTTGTGGGAGAGCACCGGGCAAGAAGGCGAATCGACGATTCGTAAAGTGGATATGAAAACCGGCGAGGTCCTGAAGAAAGTACCATTGAAGGACAAGTACTTCGGTGAAGGCCTCGCTTTGCTGAACGACAAGCTTTACCAACTGACTTGGAAGAACGAAAAAGCATTGGTCTACGACCGCGACTTGAATCAAATTGCTGAGCTACCTTACAACCACCAAGGCTGGGGCTTAGCAACCGACGGCAAGCTGTTGATCCTAAGTGACGGCACCTATCAAATTCGGTTTGTCGATCCGGAAACATTCAAGACGGTTCGCTCAGTCAGCGTGCTGCTGCCCGGCGGGCGACGGATCCGGGAGTTGAATGAGTTGGAATATATCGACGGGAAAATTTACGCCAACCGCTGGAATACCGAAACCATCTACGAGATCGATCCTGAGACCGGCAACGTCACCAAAACAATCGACCTCGCCGGCCTATGGCCCGCCAAAGATCGACCGCAAGGCGGAGTGATGAACGGGATCGCTGTCAACCGCGACACCAAAAAAATGCTGGTCACCGGCAAGTACTGCCCATTCGTATTCGAGGTCGATCTCGCACCCGTCAAATAGTCGACATTTATCGCCACTTCGTCGCCACTAAACCAAGTGCAGCGACTGCCACAAACTTGGATCTTCTTGAATCGGAAGCTGCGGACCGATCGCGAGCGTCTGCTGGCCTAGCTCTCGATCGACGATCGCGTAGTTGAATCCAATGTGGCGATGCTCGTTCGCGTCCCAACCGTTGAGCGTTTCCCCAGGCACGAACGCTTTTAAAACGTAGCCGTTCTTGGTGATCTTTGATGTCGCTTGGACCGGCGAACGATTGATCGTAGGAGAATCGGCGCGACTACGATTGATTTTCAACATCGACACAAGCGGCTTATCGTCTTTGGGCCCAGAAGCCGGCAGCACAACGAACCAATGACAAAACTTCGTCGCCCGGTGAACGTTGTGGGTATCACGGGTGTCAATCCAGAACTGCAACCCATCGCTGTCCAGCAGCTCCGAGTGACGGCACCAAAGGGCTTGTTTTTTGGTGGTGACTGCGACGGAAATTAGCAAACCTTTTTCGTGCCACCCCACTCGCACATCCGCGAAGTTATGCTGGTTTTCAAAGCTTCCCAAATGCGGCAACTGAAAACTCTCGTCCAAATCAAACTTGCTGTTTACTTTGCCTGCATATTGCTGACAGTTTAGCCGGTAGCGAAACAAAAGGTTTTTGGGGATCTGTGCGACGATCGAGTTGCTCATAGTGGCCTTAAAACCGCTCAAAATTAGATAAACCAGAGCGCTTGATTATAACCTTCCTCCGGCCAAAGCGCCCAGTCGCCCAGAGATGCTGACAAAGACTTTAATGGTCCTGATTATTATCAGTCGAGCTGCGACAAGATAAGCGGACGAATTATTTTCTGAAAAATTGATTCCTGTTCAGGTTTTGCTTAGACTATAAAGCTGCCACTCTCCTCTCACGACTTCCTAAAAGAAACGTTCCAATGCGAGTTCAATGCCCCAACTGCAGTAAGGTAATCCCGGTTACTCCCAAGATCGCCGGTCGCAAAGCCAAGTGCCAATGTGGAACGGTCCTACAGATGCCGCAGCTAAGCCCGCCCGTGCCGACCGCGGCGGGGATTCCGGCGCCGCAGGCGATTGAGATTTCTTGCACGAGCTGCCAACGCCGGTTGCGAGTTCCAGCCAATGCGGTGGGCAAGAAAGTAAAATGCCCGTGTGGTGTCGCCACGACGGTCCCCCATGCAGGTGCCGCACCAATGCCGTCCCACGATCCGTTCGGAACACCAGCAGACGATCCGTTCGGAACACCAGCAGACGATCCGTTTGGAATGCCCGCAGACGAATTCGGCAACAACCCCTACCAATCACCAGGCGGAATGACCTCAACCCCGGCGTACATGTCCGCCCCCGCGCCGCGCAAGAAAAAGAAGAAACGAAAAAAGTCGGCCTCCGCTCCCAGCGGTGGCGGCGCCGACATGGGCCAAGTGCTCGGCGGGATCGGTATGATGGTCGGCGCCGTGGTGTGGTTGGTCGTGGGACTGATGTGCGGCTGGATTTTCTTCTATCCGCCGATCCTGTTCATCATTGGCTTGGTCACGATGATCAAAGGTTTTCTCGCTTGGTAGCTGGCCGAAACGACACACAATCTAGAACTCGATGCCTCACACCAACAAAAAAACACGCCTTGAATTGCTTCAAGGCGTGTTTAATTTTTTTGATTGAGCTTCATCCAAATTGGATTTTAAGCACTAGCCAATTTTGGCGATCAAGTCAGCCGTTCGTGAGCTGTAACCCCACTCGTTGTCGTACCAGCTAATGATCTTGATCATGTTTCCATCCAAAACCTTGGTTTGGTCAGCTGCAAAGATGCTACTGTGCGGATCGTCGATGATGTCGGTCGATACAAGTGGATCTTCGGTGTAGCAAAGAACGCCTTTAAGCGGACCTTCAGCAGCGGCTTTCATCGCTGCGTTGACTTCTTCGGCAGTCGTTGCTTTGTCAACGTTAACCGTCAAGTCAACCACCGACCCCGTCGCAACAGGAACTCGCATCGCCATTCCGGTTAGCCTGCCCTTAAGCTCTGGAATCACCAAAGCAACGGCTTCGGCAGCACCGGTTGAAGTTGGGATGATGTTGACCGCAGCCGCTCGTGAGCGGTAAATGTCTGGATGAGGAGCATCCAAAACGTTTTGGTCGTTAGTGTATCCGTGAATTGTTGTCATCAAACCATTCTTGATGCCAAACGTATCGTGCAAGACCTTGGCAACAGGCGCCAAGCAGTTTGTCGTGCAGCTGGCGTTTGAAACGCACTTCATGTCGTCGGTCAGCAGATTGTCGTTTACGCCCAAAACGCAAGTTAGATCAGGAGCGTCCTTGGCTGGAGCACTGATGACGACTTTCTTCGCACCGGCGGTCAGGTGAGAATCGTAACCCGGCTTGCTGTCTGTTGCACGAGCACGGAAAACACCGGTGCTTTCGACGACGACGTCCACTTTCAAATCGCCCCACGGCAACTTAGACGGATCACGCTCTTCGTAGATGCGGATCTTTTCGCCGTTGACGATTAGGTTTTCATCGTCAAAATCCACAGTGCCAGGAAAGCGACCATGAAGACTATCGTACTTAAGCAAGGTTGCCAAAGTTTTGTTGTCGGTCAGGTCGTTTACAGCGACGACATCAAATTCGCCTGCACGTGCCATCAAGTTGCGGAAAGTCAAACGGCCGATACGACCAAAACCATTAATTGCAACACGAATTGCCACAGTAGCTACTCCAAAAAAATTATTGAGACTCGATTACTTACAAGATTGAATTAAGCATTAAGGGTTTGTCTGCTATTCAATGTTGCAGCAACTAACCCCTCACCTAACGCCGCGAACGATAACAAAATCCGCTGCAAAACTAAAGTGGCTCAAAGGATGACAAGGTGAAAGAAACCAACAAAAAACGCCCAACAGCCCGCGTTTCCGTGCCTCAATGGCAGATTCCGCCCGGTTTAACAATCGGGAATTTTGATTACACAAACTCTTCCTCGATTGCCGCTGATTACGATCATTTCCTGTCCGGCAACGACCTGAACTCAATCGATGGGAAGGCATTCCGCCGTTACCTACCTGCGTCGGAAGACGGCCCGCCCCAAGGCACGGTGGTGGCCGACTTTGGCTGCGGCAATGGCCGTTCGCTGCTCCCCTTGCTGGCTCAAGGCTACCGAGGGCTTGGAATCGATTTGTCGGTTTCAATGCTGGGGTCGTTTGCAGCTAAGGCGCAAGAGGCGAGCCTAGCCGATCGAGTGAGCTTAGTACAAGCAAATTTGGTGCAGCTGGATGCGTTTACCGACAACTCGATCGATGCCGCGATCTGTATGTTTAGTACGCTCGGCATGATTCACGGCCGGAAGCATCGAGAGCGATTTTTGAAACACGTGCGTCGAATGTTGAAACCTGATCGGCCGTTCGTGTTACATGCCCACAATAGTTTGTTTCAAATTCGACAACACCAAGGCTTCCGCAACGCGGCGGCTTCAATGTGGAAAGCGTGTCGAGGCAAACAAGAGTTCGGCGATCGGACGGCAACGTATCGCGGCGTGAAAAACATGTTCATTCACAGTTTCCGGCGAGCTGAATTAAAACGAGATTTGGAGCAAGCGGGATTCACCGTGAACAAGTGGATCGGCATTCGTTCGGCCTCCGATCAAGCGACGGACCTCGATGCTCCCCTGCCCTGGCTGAGCGACTTGCGGTTGGTGGGGTGGATTGTAGTGTGTGAGTGAATCGCATGTGCCAAGGCAGGTGGAACTTCGCCGGCGAACTATTTATCGGTGCTTCTGGGTTTATTGTGGCTCGGGTAGGTATTCCAAGCGTTTTATCATGGGCCGGGTGCCATGCTTCACGGCTTTGAGGACAAGGGTGTCTCCTGAGTGTTGGCATGCTTACGCGTCGGATGTGGTCTTGGGAAAATCCCTTGAGCATGTTGTTCAAAGGGGCTTTCTTAAAT
>JALZWN010000043.1 GCA_023300235.1 Mariniblastus sp. | reverse complement strand
CAGATTGTGAATGAGAAAAAGTAGTCGGCAAAAGTAGTCGGCAAAAGTAGTCGGCAAAAGTCGTCGGCAAAAGTCGTCGGCAAAAGTCGTCGGCGATAGAATCTACCTTGGGGCTACCTAGGGACTCTGAAGGTTGGCTGAGGTTTGAGCCAAGTTTCGATACGGATAATCACAGATTATTTACTGTTATGGCGTTGCCCTGCCTTCAGGGGGCGTGTTTTCTTTAATCACTGCTAACGCTAGCAACCGAAAGCCCCCTCGTTTACTAATCGGAACTTTTTTTAAAGCCCTCACGTTCACAAGTCCGATGATGAGTTGAGCGTAGCTTTGAAGACAGCGGACTTTCTTTGTCTCAAAGATCAGGTTTCGAAAAAAAACGCGAAAAACCGTCCAACTTTTACACGAAACGTGTAATTTTTTCATTGACGCGAATCCTCCGAATCTGATATTTACCACCCATCGAAACGATCGTTAGTGATCCGCTCGGTGGACTCAAGAAATTTAGAACAAATGTGAACTTGGGAAAACCAATTCGTTGGTATCTCTGTTCGCGGTTAAAACCGACATTGCCCTCGTGGCAGTCTCGCATATCAATCACGGAGGATTGCATGGCGACAAGTGCAGCAGACGTCGAAGAAATCAAAGCTGTCTGGAATGAATACAAACCAGACTGTACCAACAAATTGCTTCGCAATCGTTTGATGGAGCGTTATTTTCCGCTGGTCAAGTACAACGGTGAACGAATCTGGCAGCGATTGCCCGATGGCGTTGAACTGGATGACTTGATTTCAGCTGGCGTTTTCGGACTCATGGACGCGATCGATGCTTTCGATCTCGAACGTGGCGTTAAGTTTGAGACGTACTGCGTACCGCGTATTCGCGGAGCGATGTTGGATGAACTGCGTACGATGGACTGGGTTCCTCGTTTGGTCCGTTCAAAAGCCAGCAAGATCAACAATGCCACTCGTAAACTCGAAACCAAGCTTGGTCGAGCACCGACGGTGATTGAGTTGTCGCAGACGCTTGAACTGACGGTTAAAGAAACCGAAAAAATGATGTCTGATGCGAATGCAGTCGGCTTGATCAGTTTGAACAAGAAGTGGTACGAGACCGACAGCTACAAAGATGTTCGTGAGATCGACATCTTGGAAGACAAAAAAGGCGAAGACCCAACGCGACGTGTCGCTAAGAATGATTTGATGCGTTTGGTGACCAAAGGCCTTAATCGTAACGAGCGTTTGATCATCATTCTTTATTACTATGAAGAATTGACGATGAAAGAAATCGGCATGACACTGGACTTGAGCGAGAGCCGAGTGAGTCAGATGCACTCAAGCATCGTGCAGCGTTTGCAGCAGCAGTTAGGCCGCCGCCGAATTGAATTCAATCGCTAGTGAAAATTTGAAGCGTACAATTGAAGGCAATAGCTTTCAGGATCTGACGAAAAAAGGCTTGCCGGTATCGGCAAGCCTTTTTTATTGGTTCTTCTGGGCAGCAAAAAATTAACAGGCCAAGGGATGGTCAATGGCCTGTTTGTTTTCTATCGCGGTCGACGGAACTGAAGATTCGTCAGGGCTACGCCTGTGAAAGTTGTAACCACGACGGAACGCAAATAAACGCGAATATTCGATAGCAGGAATTTGCGTTTGTTGGGGTCCATTGACGCTTGAATTCCTTCACCGACACCGCGATTACTCTGCACTTGGAAGCTTGATGTCGATCGTGGTCGCCGCTTTTTTAGCTTCTGGCTTGAGCCCCGTTAGCTTATTTACATTGGGTTTGTCATTGCCGAAACGAATCGTGTGGCTGCCATTGGAGTATACCGGAGCACGGAATCGGTTTGAGATTGCGCGAACGGAATACAGCACTTCGCCTGATTCTTCTTCGATAACTTGAATGACGGGGTGGATACCTTCGGGAGCCACAATCTCTGGCAAATAACCAACGACTTTACGGCCATCGTTGTCGCGATAATTGATGGTGATTGGCCAGCCAGGGAATTGTTCTGTATCTCCTTTGGATGCATCGCAAAAACGTGGCCAAGCTTCGAAAATCACGGTTCGATCGGATTTTTTGAATCGAGCGATACCAAAACCGTCGCCACGTTTCTTTTCGTTTTTGCGGTTGGGTGGGTTGGCGTAGGCCATCATGTTGATTTTGTTGCCCAGTCCGTCTAGGTAGTCGCCTGTCCATGGAAGCGGGCTGTTGGGGACAGGGTTTGGGCCGGCTTCTTCTTCGGGTGGGTGCCACCAACGACCGTAAACGGTATTTACGATCGCTGGACTGGTGAAAGCGTAGGGTCCGTCACGGTGTTCTTCGATGCCGTGTTTAACCACCACGCCCAGATGTTGGTCGCCACACAGATGCGGCGCCCAGGCGCGACGGATTTCAATCAAAGCTTTGTTGCGACCGGTTTGTGGCCAGGCGTTACTATCCAGATCCGCCAGTAGGCGATTTTTTTCCGAGCCGTGTAAATGGACGGCGCCGCAGAACGCGGTTTGGCTGAGCACGCATTTCATTTCTGCGCCCGCCCAGTCTTGGCTCCACTGTCTCAAGTACTCTAATTGACGATCGCCCAGTAATTTAAGCCCTGGAACGTCCACGGAAGCTCGGTCGTATTTGGGGTCGTTGATATGGTCCGGGCGTGGTCCCATTTTGGGGATCTTGCCTTGGGGGCCGCTTTTGAATTTACGATCTTCCACGATTGCGAAGTCGATTCCGCCAACGACCAAGTTGGTGTAGTAGACACCGATGCGGCGTTGGACGGGAGTCGGGTCGGCGGCATCCGGTAAATGCCAAGTCTGACATCGCTCGACTTGGTTGACATACTTTGCTGGAAAAAAATAACCGCCACTGGTGCCTTTCGAATTGGTGGCTTCAATGCCGCCTTCGCCCCAAATGTTTGCTTGTCCCACATCGTGGTCATCAGGGATCGTGACGACGGGACGATCTTTTAACACTTCGGCGAACTGAACGCCGAACTCCAGCCAGCCAAATGTGTGTTCTAGGTGGTGGTAAGACTGGTCGCCGGCAAAGAACAGCATGTCAGGGTCGAGTAGCTTGATGTTCTTGACCAAGTTTTTTCGGCCATAGGGAGGTTTACTTGAGTTGCAAGACAAATTCCCGATGACGATGGTGTCTTTATCGATCGGGTCTTTGCGGATCAGTCCTTCGAACTCAGCTTTGTCGCCATGTCGTACTCGATAGACGACGTCTTTTGTGTTGTCCCAGTTGGCGATACGGAAGTGAGCGCTCCAGCCCAGGTCAAAGACTTTTTCTTGTGCGACTTCTTTCCACGTACCGTCGGGCTGCTTTAGTTCCAGTCGAGCTGTTCTGGGTTCATCTGGCATCAGCGGATATAGCTGAGCGGTCATTTTCAATGTGTCGTGGTCGTGGGCGTAGACGGCAAAGGCGACGACTTTGTCGCGTTCGACGTTCATTGGCAGGCGATATTTCTTGCTGGGCTTCTGTTTCCACCACTCACCTGTGGTGAGTGTTTCAAGCTGTTTGTATTTCTGACCGTAAATCTCAGCGCTGGTTGCCGGTTGGGTTTGGGCTGTGGCCACGCAAGTGACAAGGGAAATCGCGAGGGCGAGTAGATAGGTTCGGAGCATGGGGTTGTAGCTGGATGAGTTGGATCGGTTTTTGCGTTTCAGCGATAGATTGGCTAAACACCGATGCGGCGTCTTGAAAAGATCGACCGGAATGAAAAGTTTGGTGTAGAACTTTATTCGTGATAACGCGTTTGAAAGTTCGTGTCAAGCTGCTGGAAGACGAATTGGACAATCAAGTAAGGAAGGCATCGACTTAAGCCGGTGTTCCCAAAAGAATTCATTGATAGAAGGTTATGATTCGATTCCGGGGCACGTTAGACGCCGCAGACGAATTCGCTATGTGCTCGACGACAAGGTGATGCTGATCGCACAAAAAAAACGGCTGGCTCGATAGAGCCAGCCGTTTTTATGTAGTTCAACTTGGTCGAATTAATTAGGCGACGGTTGTTGCCGCTTCGCGACGTCGACGAAGACCAGCAGCCCCCGACGCCAGTGAAGCCAAACCGATGGATGCGGGCTCTGGCTGGTTCGTTAGTGCGGCAGTGGCATTGCTGGATTGAGCCAACGCAGCGATGAGTTCGCCGTTCAGCTTTTGTTCGATCAATTGAAGCTGTCGTTCGACCGCTTCATTGCCGGCGACAGCACGCTCAATTGGTTTCCCGGTCGAATCGGACCAGCTTACCTGGACAGGTGATGGGCCGCTTAGGATTCCAATGAAGGGTGCAATGTCCAAGAAGTTGACTGCGCCGTTTCCGTCGATATCAGCTTCGGCTTGGAAATCGCCCATCGTTAGACGACTAATAAAAGGAGCAATGTCCAAGAAGTTAACCGTGCCGTCCAAGTTGACATCGCCCAGTAAAACAGCGTCATCAGCAATTTCTGGAATCGTGATCGTAAAATCACCATTGCTCAGAACTCCGTCTGCACTTAGAGCGACTTCACCACCGAGCAAAATAATATCATCACCTGGCTGCCCGAGGTCCACCCGGAAGTAACCTACATGACCATTGTCCGTAAAACCGATGGTATGAATGCCAGTTTCGGACGCAGAAATAGAGAGTGTACGAACTCCTCCGCCACTGAACACGTCACCGGGTTGGAGCAGCGAAAAGCTACTCGCACCATTGACTCCAAAACCGTAATCACCGTCGTTGAAGAATCTGAGATCAACTGGGGAGCCGTAGCCAATGTTGGATGTTAGGCCACCAAGAACAATGTCAATGCCGTCGTTAGAGAACCCGCGGCCCCCAAAAAAAGGAACGGTCGCAGGCATCGCGAACGATATGTCACCAGTGGTGGGGTCGGAATCAACTTGGGCGCAAAGCTCTGGAGCTGAATATAAAGAAGCTAAGGCAACGCCGAACGAGGCCGCTGCAAGTTTGTTTGTTGTGGGTTTCATTTGAGTAGCTCCAAGAAGTGAAGGGGGAAGGAAATGAAGAATGTCAGTTTAACGATGATCACGAATTTGCGAAAGCAAAAAATGTGCCTAATTCAATGAAAACTGACCTCAAAGTGGAAGGGAATAGCACCCCAACGCGAAAGCTAGGTCGCTTTCGCATGGAAAACACAAGTGATTTAAGAAAATGAGGAGACGACAATTTTTATTTTTGAATCAAGCTTTTTCGCGGTGTAGTGAAGGGTCTACGGCTGCGACCATCGCCGGAATGTCTAATTCCATTCCTAAAAAATCGGCAACTTGTTGAGCGATCACTTCCGGATTCTCGATTGCAGTGGCATAGTTTACTGGCAGCAGAGGATTGCCGTGAGCGACGGCGATTTGGGTGGCAAACTGCATTTGCTGAACGAAAACTCCCCGCAATCTATCGTCTTCAATATCACCACCTTCCTTGTCCATTCGCTCTAACATGCGATTCTGGGACGCGACGATTTCTTTGATGTCTCGTTGCATGAATACCACCCGATACCGTTCATTCTGAGGCAGATATGGGACGACCGGCGCAACCACCTTAATGACCATGCCTCGGCAATCCTTGACCCATGCATTGTCGGTCGCCAGTCCTTTGACTGCGTTCAATTCGAAATATCCTTTGGGATTGTTTTCGTCCGCCAGTCGCTGTTTGTCGGTGTAGACTTCCAGTCCAGCGGCGACCAGCATTTGCATCATCATCGAAGTTCCTGAGCGAGGCAAACCGGAGACAACGATGATTTCTGGCTGCTCCGATTTTGAAGGATTTTGCTCAGTGGCGGACTTCTGCGGTGGCTGTGACAGGCGAGGAAGGATTCCTTTTTTGGAAAGAACCTCGCTGGGCATTTCAGGTAAGATCTTTTCAAAATCGAGATCTTCCAGCGGCGGAAATTTTAGTGTTCCCGCCGCTTCGGCAATCACCTCTTGATTTTCGGCTTCTAGATTCTTGACGCTGCCACGATGTTCAATCGCCAACTGCTGTTCGCCGACCGAATCATAAATCGTCGCTAGTAATTCATGAGCTTCCTTGAAATTGGGGTTCTGTTGGATCGCGGTTTGCAATGACTTGATCGCGCCCTTGCTATTGTCGCTTCGGTTTTGTGCCCTCGCATAGAAGTAGTGAGCGACTGGAAAACGATATTTCAAGCCAATGGCATGTTTGCCGTAGTCTAATGATTTACGGACTTTCCCCCATTCGATGTACGTGCGGCATAATCCCATCATGCAGTTCGGGTTAAACTCGTCCAGTTCCAATCCACGTTTAAAGGCAGCCTCGGCATCTTCATATTGCTCCAAACCAACGTACGCATTGCCGACATAAAACTGGAATCCCGGATTGGGTGACCGTGTCAGTTTCGTCGGCGCGAGGAGTTCGATTGCTTGCTGGAAATCTCCTTCGGCTGCCGCTACGGTCGCTGCCAAAAAGTCGAGTGTTTGCGGGTTGCCGCGAGCAGTAGCGCGAAGCTTGCTGATGACCATGGCCTCGTTGTCTTCGAAAAGTACTGGTTTGCCTGCAGCGGAAACCTTTGCCAACGGTAGGACGTCTTTGTCGTTGTTTTCGTCATCCCGTTTCTTTAGTTCTTGCCATGCGGCTTTTCGTTCGCGGGCTAGTTGGGCGACTCCCGTGAGCCTCTTTTTCGCGGCCTTGGAGGCTACCAACCATCGTCCTCTAAGGTCTGCCAGCAGTGCCTTGAGATCGGCGGTACGATTCGTTGCACGTAAACAGTTGGCTAACTGGATCCCAAAGCGGAATTCCAAGGGGTAATCAAGATACAGGCTTTGAAGTAGCGGAATCGCTTCGCCATGTTTGTCTTCATCCATGAACGAACGGGCAAGGTTGTAGTCCAGTTCGCGCTGGGTATCGGCGATGGCTTTTTCGACGTTGCTATCAGGGGCGTTGATGTAGCCCAATGCCACCAACTGGTCCAGTGCCGCCTGCGATTCAGCTGCGGCGATCACCATGTCTTTTGGGTGTCGTCCATCGTTGCCTTCAAGCTGTTCCCAGCTGTCGATCCATTCGACTTCGGTTTTTTTCTCAAAGATATCCAACAGCGGTCTGCCGTCCATGTCGTCGCCGACTGGCAAACCAAACAGGGAAAGCAAGGTCGGGGTGATGTCCAGCAAGTTAGCGCTGTGAATCAATTTATCCTTTTGGATGCCAGGGCCGTTGACCACAAAGATTCCGTAATCGCGATGCTCAACCGCGGGGCCAGCCGGTTCGGATGGAATCCCTTTGGGCCGAAGATGGTCAGGGTGGAATCCGTGATCGGAAATCAACATCACTGTCGTATCTTCATTGGTCAGTTCAAGCAATCGCCCCAGCATCATGTCGTGGTAGATGTATCCAGTCGTTACTACGTGTTGGTACATTCGGAAATCATCATCACTGACCTGCGGTTGCTGCGGCGGATGGTATTTCATAAACCCATGACAAAAATGGTCAATGGCGTCGTAATAGATCGCGGCAAAATCCCATTCTTGATTTTCTAACAACTCTGTTGCTGTGGCATGAATGGTGGAGCACTCGGCCAGCACTTTCATGACCGAAGCAACACGCTTGTCGACGTTTTGGTCGATTGCGGATCCCTGCGGAAGAAATGGCAGGATGTCATTGCGTGTTAATTCCATGGGGTGCACCCGGCATTCAGAAAGCTTAGCTGTCAGCTCGGGTGGGTGTACACATTTGGGTAACAGTTCCCAACGATCACTAGGGCTCTTGGGTGCTTTGTGGAAAAAGTCTGAAACCATCACACCATCAATCGGCTCGGCAGGGTGACTGGGCCACCAGCCCACGACCAACGAACGAAGGTCATTCTGATTGAGGATGTTCCATATTGCCTTGCACTTTCGAGACACGTTGCTCATGGGCTGTACGTTGGTACGCGCCGCATTTGGTTCAGAGAAACCGTAGATGCCGTGCTTGCTTGGGCGTTTGCCTGTGGCAATCGAAGTCCACAGCATGGGAGATAAGACAGGCGAGAGGGTTCGCAAGTTCCCCATCGTGCCGCCTTCGACCAGTTTTTGAGTGTGCGGCATCTTGCCGCTGTCCATCAATTGGTTGATGATTTTCCAGTCGGCGGCGTCCCAGCCGATCAGCAGAACTTTCTTTGAGTTGGGCATTTTGTTTTCAGGGTGAAATAGGGTTTGTGCTGATTCTGAAACGTTGGCAGGTAATTGGCCGGTCACGCCAATCTGATTTTGTCGAAGCGTTGTCCAGCTTAGTTGTGGAGATCAAGCGTTGTTTTATTTTGTTGGTAATTTGATGAAACGAAAACCTGAACGGAAACTTTTATACCCCAAGTAACGGCTTTGTAACTCGGCCGTGGAGTTCGGCCGTGGAGTTCGGCTAGGCGATGTGGGGCCGCCACCTTTTAAATGGCGACCTCTCTGAAGGTGTGTGGGGTAAGCGTGAGGGTTGATTCTATCATGTTGTTTTAGCTGAACCGCTTGCTAGTATCCGAGTCGGATGATCGGTGAGATCTGCGACCCAGTATGGCGGGAATTCAGGAACGAGGCCGGTTTTTCGACCACAGTTTGGTGGGAGTGGATCACCTATTCACTTTGTGAGCGTCTGGCAGCAATCAACGGGGCTCTTGAACGATTTACTCAAGGCCATATTTTTGGGTATTTCGGTTTTTTTTCAGTGCTCGCGTTAGAAATGGTACGATTTAATCTACCATGAGATTGTAAATTCCTTAGGTCTGTTCGTCGGGTTTGGAGTTCCTATGAAAAAACGCAGAAACGGTTTTACGCTCGTTGAGCTTTTGGTGGTCATTGCGGTGATTGGAATTCTTGTCGGAATGCTGCTGCCTGCGGTCCAGACCGTCCGCGAAGCTGCCCGGCGGACTGTTTGTAACAATAACATGAAGCAAATGGCTCTTGGGATGCTGAATTATGAAAGTGCCCACAGTCATTTCCCGGCGGGGATCACGGGGAATGCTCTTCGGTCTCGGGGGCTCAATTGGAGTTCAATCATTCTTCCGTTTGTTGAACAAGATTCTGTCTACCAGATTCTACTAACACAATCGTGTAATTTTACGATGCCGGATTGGGTCGACGCTTCTCATGGCGATACTGCAGAGCTGATATTGCCAGTATTCCATTGCCCTTCGGATGAGATGGAAGGTGTGAACACAGTGCGAGGGAGAACGCCTGATGGCGAAAATCAACACGGGAAGAGCAACTATGTGGGTGTGTTGGGACCTAGGTATCGAAATTTATCGCTTGGTATAATCGACGATTACGAACAATTCACCCCGGATCGAACTGGGGCGATCACATCTGGTGCGCAACGTTTTTTATTGAAGTTCCCCGGGATCCTATACCTCAATTCTGATGTTAGCTTCGGTGAAATATCAGATGGCGGTTCGAACACGTTCCTTATCGGAGAGCGTGACGGCGGTTTGGTGACTGTCGATCAGTGGAACAGAAGAAGACTTCGAGCCGCCGCCACGTGGTGCGGTGCTGTATGGTCTCAAGGGCTAAACCAATGTTTGGGGCCAACCGATTCAGATGCTGAATACACGCTCAATTCTGTTCGAGACTCATTAGGTGGCCGATTAACTGCACTCGGCAGCCTTCACCCCGCTGGGGCAAACTTTGGTCGCGCTGATGGTTCGGTAGCGTTTGTGTCAGAGATTATTGCCGGCAACATCTATGAAGCCATGGGAACGAAAGCGGGCGGAGAGGCTCCGTCCTTGGGCAACTGATTTATTTTTGATGACGGTTTTAGATGCTTAAATGCGGTTCTTCTGGTTTTATTGTGGCTCGGGTAGGTATTCCAAGCGTTTTGTCATGGGCCGGGTGCCATGCTTCACGGCTTTGAGGGCAAGGGTGTCTCCCGAATGTTGGCATGCTTACACGTCGGATGTGGTCTTGGGGAAATCCCGTGAGCATGTTTTTTAAAGGGGCTTTCTTAAATTAGTCCTTTTCTGATCGCGTAAACATAGCACCCTCATTCGATAAGGTTACATGGGAACCAATTGTCTGCTTATCAAGCCACCACAGTAAACCCGGATGGACCTAAAATGCTGTAGCTTGCGAGCAGCAGTTTTGTACACAAAGTAAAGGTAAAAAATGAATTGTCGATTTCAGTTTTCCCCACTGTCGTTATGCGTTCTGTTATTGCTTTTTATCGGTTGCGCAGATGACGGTGTTGGTAAAGTGGAAGGTGTTGTAAGCCTGGACGGTATACCGATAGACCGGGCAGCGGTAACCTTTCACCCTGTAGATGCTCGTGGTTCGACTGGGGTTACCGACGAAGAAGGTCACTATGAGTTGACCTATACCAGAGACATTAAGGGGGCGGTGCTTGGCGAACACAAAGTGACGATCTCGACCAAGGTTAATCGATTAGACGATCATGCTGAAAGCACAACCGGTGGCAAAGGGCGAGAAGAAACGATGCCTCCAAAGTATCGTGATCTGAAAAAGACAGAGCTGACCGAGACTGTCGAGAGTGGCTACAACACGATTAACTTCGACTTGAAATCTGAGTAGATTCGCCAAGTGGTGCTTCTGCCCCAAGAAACGATCTCTTGCAGCTAAAGGCTCACTACCAAGCCCTGCTCCGCAACCGTTTTTTGCATGAACTGGATTCGGGATTTGGTGCGGTTCTTCCGCGGATTTAGTCGCTGAGTTTAACGACGATTCGGAAGGCGGAGGCGACCGCGCCGTTCCAAACCACACTACCTCCTTATATTTCAGTCCTTTCTGGATTGTAGGAGCTAAAAAGACCAAGGGCCTGACTGTTTTTATAGTCCCATTGCAATATCAATTCACTGCCGGACCGTTGGTTCTCTGGTGCGTGAAAATGCATCCCGTCCCAGCCTCGCTAAACTTGGGTCGTAAATCCCAGACGCGAGTTGAGTCAGGACGCAAGCCGGTCATCACGCTCGCTCGGGACGGAGCACAGACGGCGGCTTGGCAATACGATTTGAGAAAGGTCGTGCCCGTTTTGAAAAAGCATCGAAGTTGGGCGTGATGATTTCGGTGTTGCCGTAGCAACCGATCTCGGGACGCATGTCGTCGACAGAAATGAACAGTACGTTGGGCGGATCGTCGGCTTGCACGGTTGTTCCGGCAAGTATTACAAACATTGCCAGCGCTAAGCGCAATGCGGATCTCATAACGGTTGCCTGGTCCAAAATGACTTGTTGGGTGTTTGCCGTCGCGGATGGCAGCAAACGGTTGGCTGGCTGATATTATTTACTTGATCGCAGTTTTACGAAAGGTATCGGGCGGGGGAGGACTTTGATCGATGCCTTGATCGCCAACTGGTTATGTGAGCGAGTCCTTGAGGGCTCGGTTGCAGCGTTTCTTAATGACAACGGGAATACGCTGTAGGATCGGTGAATCGCCGTAGCGGTCTTTGAACTGGTCGATGGTAGATGCCATCGAATCTTGCAATCGTTCAAGCGTTTCGGTGGCTAGCTCGTTGACGTAGGAATAACTCATGTCCAGTTCGCTCGCAAATTTTTGTAAATGCTTGACGTGCACTGCGCCCGGATTAAATTCTCCGCCAATGCTCATCGCAAGATTTTTGCTAAGTTGCGGGTAGTTGCCTGTGCAAACGAGATCGTAAAACGGTGTTAGTTTCGTCTGGCCATCGATGAAAAGGAACGAAATGTTTTTGGCATGCGCGTCTGCGTTGAAAGCTAACCAGTTAAACAATGTCCAACGGACGAATTTTTCTAGCTCTACCAACGGGACCGAACAAGCGTCTTTGATCAGGTTGATGCAATCCTGTAATTTGGGGCCACCTTCTTGCTGATACTTTCGTTCTGGATGAATGCCTAACGCTTGGCAAAAATCTTCTTGGTGAACTCGTACGCATTTTTGATCATCGGTAAGGCGGTCGTACCGTTGAATAACCGCGATTCGAGATTCGCTGGTTTGGTGGAGTGAGATGTCTACCGTGTCGACACCGACGGCTCTGGCGAGCATCGTTGTAAAGGTTTCGTTTTCGGGAAGGTGTGAAAAATGAGAGGCGAATTTTAAGATCTGTGTCGAGGGCGAATTACCCGTCGGCAAGTAGAATTGCTTGCCGTCGATTACCTTGACCGGGAGTTTGTCTTGAGCGCCTGCAAGTGAAAGCCTGACGTCTTGCTCGCCTGCGACTTGCGCGAATGCGTATTGATCCCCGCGTGACCATGTGGCAAGCTGAAGGTCAGAAATGGGAGTGTACTCGTTTTGACGCGTTGGGAGTTTTGCGTGCTCTTGGACAATCGTCAGCGCGCCTGCACAGTCACCGCCGATACGCTTCAAAAGTTCGAAATGATTGCCCTCTGAGATGCCGAGTTTTTTGCAGGTCCGTCGACGAATTTGCTCTTCGGGTAGCAGGTTGACGAAAAAATTATTGGCAGCTTCGTTTTCGATCGGTGAAGCATCCAATGGAATCGAAAACGAAATGGGAAACGACGCTTTGTTACTCTGCCAATTGTCGGCATATGCAAACTGCATCCGCACGCCATCGGCAGAAGAGATTTTGCCGACGAGTTGCGTTTCATGGTAGACATCAAGTTTTTGTTGGCTTGAGACTGGCAGGCTATCGCTCATTGATCTGAATCTCCAGGCCGAGTAGTTGAGCGACTTTGATCGTCTTCCCGATTTGCGCAGTGGGCTTGCCGCGTTCGAGTTCGGAAAGGAAACGCACGCCAATCCCGGCGAGCGCTGCGGCTTTCTTTTGGGTAAGCTTGGCTGCTTTACGGCGTTGGCGGATAACCTTGCCTAGATCCGCTGGCGTCTTGATGGTGCTCACGTTTTGTACCGATCGGGACAATTGGAAAGGGATTTGGTCACACAGACCAAAATGTTACCGAACGGGATAATTTAGCATCGTTTTAAGCGTTTGCAGCAAGAAAGTTACCGATCGGGAAAGAAAATGCCCCTTCGGTGTCAGCCAACCGCATACTTGGCGGCAAATGGGATTCTTGAAATGGACGCTGTCGCCCATCAACGTCGCCTGTCTTGAGAAGTTTGGCTTTGGCTGGAAGGCAATTTTAGTGCAAGGCTTTGCTGAATTTCTGAATGGGAACTTTGGGTGCGTGTTGGGCTTCTAAGTCCAATAATTCTTCTGACATCCAAAAGCTAAAGTCCAAAAATGTTTGTACGTCCATGCGAAGTGGGGCTTCGAATGGATTGGAGGGAAGCTCGATTGTCGGCGGGTGGATGAGGCGGTTGTTCATGGGGGCTCTTGGGTTGGCGATAGGTGTATCGGCGTTGGTTTTGCACCAACGTCGATGACGAAAATTAGTCGCCGCGATCCCTGCGGTTGATGTCTGAGAAATGACATCTAGCTAAACGCATTTTGGTTGCGAATGGTTCATTTTTTTGTTGGATTGTTGATCGGTGCCGGACGAGCGAGTCGGATTGTTGACCGGGTGTCGATTTGCAAATTCTATTGCGAGCGATGAGTCGGTTCGGGTTTGCCGGGGCGGAAGCTTTGGATGTTGCCGACGGTTAGCGATATGCTCAACTGACTGGCCAGTTGCTGTGTTACGGCCAAAACGATTTCGCGTAGCTGGTCTGGATCGACAGCGACTCGGGCGTTGACTAACAAATCGGCTTGCGTGGGTTTGATTTCACTGGCGAGGCTCAATTCCGCTTCGACACTCGAGCCGACGAGATTCGCAACGGCGGCGTCGGTTAGCGTTTGGCCGAGCACTTTTAAGTGAGCGACTTCGTGACCGGCGGTGCTCAACCGTTCGCCGATTTGGGCGACGATTTTTAGTACCACGTCGTCCAATTCAAAACGTGAATCCGAAGACGCAGTGATCTGGCAGTTCAGCCAGCCGAGTTCTGCTTCGCCTTCTGCGTAGGTGACGTAATCCATTTCCATCATTTGGTTTCGTTTGATCGGTTCGGCTTCGACTGCAGCGATCAAATCTTCAAACCCGGCTCTGGTTTTTGCACTTAGCCCAAAGCAGTTCACGTCCGGGAATCGTCTTCCGACCAGTTCTAGTAGTTGAGTTTGATCGGCGTCGCTGATGCGGTCAATTTTGTTGATCGCGATCGAGTCGGCTTCTTCGAGCTGTTTTAGGAAGATGTATTCGGCCTTGGGGGAAAACCCTTTGCCTTGGGTTTCGGATAGAATTTTTTTGCCATGGTTGGGTTTTAACAAGACCACCAACGGGCCTAATTCAAAGCGGTCGCCGAAGAGTTCTCGCATGGGCTGGATCACGGTGGCCACCAAGTCGGTGCAACTGCCGACTGGTTCGGCGATGACAATATCGGGAGTTTGTTCGTTGGACATCGAACCCACGGTGTCGATCAGGTCGTCAAACTTGCAACAGAAACAGGCTCCTGGAACTTCGCCGACGTTGAACCCTTGGGCTCGTAGCGTGTGAGTGTCGACCAGATCGTAGGCTTGGTCGTTGGTGACCAAGGCGACGTTTTTTCCGGCGGCGACGTAATGAGCGGCCAGCTTGCCGATCGTCGTAGTCTTGCCTGCGCCTAAAAAACCACCCACCATCAAAAAACGAATCGGCTTCATGGGGGACTCTGCAAAGTTTCGTGTAAGGTGATAACGTCGTTTAGACTGTTTTATTATAGGCTGCTTTATTCTACCGCTGCTCAGTAATGAATACTATCACTGAACCGTCAATCCTACGATGAATCAGTTTTGCAAATCAGGAAGTCGTTATAAATGGTAGCCCGACGCGTTACGGCTTGTTGATTTAATATGTTTTGGCGAAGCCTAAACAATGTGGTGATGGGCTTTCAGCCTGTCATGCGCGCAGGCAGTCTGGAACTCATTTTAGTAGACGGATTTAGTCATGCGCAGATAGTCGCCTTTTTCTCCATGAAAGAAGCGTTTGCATGGGCGCACCAGCAGGACCACATTTCTACAAAGCGAAGGTGCACTCGACAAATCTCTCATCCAGCCACTCCTCTTGAGTTTTTTGGGTAAACGTCGGTCTAAAATACGGCTGTTTGTTCAGAGCCATCTGCATTGTGAACGTTCACCGAAGGTAGCGCTCTTTTGCGGAGTAAAGGGCGACATTGCGTTCCTCGCTGACGCGTCGGGCTATTAGAGCAGTCAAGTTCTGCCCTGCCGTCAATCCGGCCGCTGTCGAAGATAGTTTGAAGACCACCGACGACTTGACGCGAAGTTTCAGTTATAAAGAACACATGTTGAAGCATTTATCTTTCAAATGGCCGGTTGCCTGCGAATTCATTCGCGAATCCATTTTAGCGTCGATTGATGACGGTGACTGGGGAGCTTATCACGGTCGGTATACGGATCGGTTGATCAAATACTTACAACAGTGGCTGTCGGTCGAGCATGCGTTGTTGTGTTGTAGCGGGACGATCGCGGTCGAGTTGGCGTTGCGAGGAGCTGGTGTTTCGGCGGGCGACGAGGTCGTGTTGGCAGCGTACGATTTCCCAGGGAACTTTCGGGCGATCGAGGCTATTGGTGCGACGCCGGTGTTGGTGGATGTTCAGGCTGGGGGTTGGGTGGTTGAGCCAAACGATATTGCGGTGGCGATTTCTGAAAAAACAAAAGCGATTTTGGTTTCACACCTGCACGGCCAAATCGCGAATGTCCGCAAGATAAAAACGATCGTGGAAGCCAGTGGTTACCCGGTCAAGATCGTCGAAGACGCTTGCCAAAGCCCCGGCGGAAGCTTGGACGGTCGTCCCCTGGGGGCCTTGGCCGACGTCGGAGTGTTTAGTTTTGGCGGAAGTAAACTATTGTCGGCGGGCCGCGGTGGCGCTATTGTGACGGACGATGAAACAATTGCTCAACGTATTAAAGTATATTCTGAAAGAGGCAATGATTCGTTTCCGTTGTCGCAATTGCAGGCGGCGGCTTTGCTACCTCAGTTGGATCAGTTGAGTGAATTGACGGGGCGGCGTTTTCAATCGGCGGCGTTTTTGTGCGAGCAAGTCAATCAAGTGGAAGGCTTGTCAACGTTGGGTTTTTCAACAATGACTGATCACGGTGCAAATCGACAAAGCGTGAATGCGATTTACAAAATCCCCGTTCGCGTCGATGCTGAGGTCGATGTGGAAACGTTCGTTGATCGACTAGCAGCCGATGGTTTGCCGGTGGGCTTAGGTTTTCGGGGGTTTTATCGACGATCCCAGCGACGTTGTCGTAAACCAGTTGAACTGCCGAATTCAAAAATCGCGGCAGAGCAGACGCTGTTGATTAGCCATCCGGTGTTGTTGCACGAACTGGCGACGCTAGAGTTGATCGTAAGTTGTTTGAAGCAGAATTTGATGTCTATTCATTGAACATCACATTGAGCATCCGTTATTTTTAAAAACGAATCTGATAGATGAATTTACCAAGTCAAGATCCGAAGTCCGTTGGGTCCAAGTACGACTTTTTTGTGCTGTGGTTTGCGATCCTATTTCCGTCGGCAGTTACTTACGTTTACTTTAATTTGCTGGCGGATTCGGTGGCTTCATTGCAACAGTCTGCGTATGGGGTTGGGAAGACGTTGCAGTTTGGTTTGCCGGTGGTCTGGGTGTGGTTGTTTTTTCGATATCGGTTGAGCTTTTGGAAAACATCCGACCAAGCGTCGGATCAGGTGAAGCGTAAACCTGGTCTTGGCCTGGGGATCGGATTTGGGGTTTTGGTCGCGGCGTCGATGGTGGTGTTGTTTTGGTTGGTGATCGGCCCGAGTGAAGCTGGTGTGCGTTTGACGGGGATGGTCAAAGAAAAAATCGATTCGATGGGCTTGGCGTCGGTCGGTACTTATGCCGCCATGGGGGTGTTCTACACGGTGTTCCATTCGTTTATGGAAGAGTACTACTGGCGTTGGTTCGTGTATGACTTGAGCAAGCGGTTTTATTCGCGGACGATTGCGAATGTGCTCTCCAGCGTTGGGTTTGCGGCTCATCACGTGATCGTGTTGGCGTTTTTCTTTGGTTGGGATTCGCCGTGGACTTATTTGATTTCGGTTTCGATTGCCGTTGGCGGCGTTGTTTGGGCGTGGATGTATGAACGCGACGGAACGTTGTGGTCGGCGTGGGTGAGCCATGCGATCGTTGACGCGGGAATTTTTACGCTCGGGTACTTCATTTGGACGCAGGTGTGAGGCGGCGGGTTACTAAGCAGGCATGTTTTTGATCAGTTGGTTGCCAAGTAACGGCTGGCGAAATGGCCAAAGAGAAATGTAAATGCGAGTGACGCCACTGCCGATCCTAAGATTAGTTTCCACCGCGACGATTTGAATCTTGCTTGAATTGAGTCCGTTGGAAGTCCCGCTTCAAGCAAGGCGGGATATTTGGCGGCAAAGGAATGCCATTTCACCAGCAGAAATAGATACCAAGCTGGAAAGAAGAGGATGCCAAACGGGATGCAGAAAATGCATGTGAAAATGCCTAAGTAATACTTTCTCGCTTCGCTGATCAAGTCCTCGATTTTCTGACGGTCTTTCGGTGGGAGATCAATTGGATCGAGGTCAGTAGGAGACTTGGTTGGCAGAGGATTCCGTTGGAGCGATGGTGGGGTGTAGGGATTTTGGTCATGCATGTTACGTCGAGTGGTTTGGCTGGCGATGTCTGAGGCGAGTGGCGTTGTGCCTTTTCATGCCTTACAAATCTTTGGGACGCAACGGCATGGTCAATGCCAGTACGAGCGTGCGAGTAGCCGATCGCCCATGGACGCTTTTACCAAGCACCAAAGATCGCCACGTAGATCGCGAAAAGAATTGCCCCGATGCCTCCGATTAGCCGGACGACCGAGACTGCCGTGGCCGAACCGCCGGAGAGCGTGTTGCCGAATTTGCCTTGTGTTGAACCGCTCGTCAATCCCGTGATTCCGAAGAACAGCAATGCAAGACCGATGACGACCGCAATCGCACTCAGGACTAACGGGTTTTCTCTAAGCCAAACGTTGGCGGCACTGTTGCGATCGGCGAATAGGATGATTGGAAGCATGGCTGGGTTTTAGTGGGTTGAGATGCGGTGGCTGATTTGCATCAAATTTAATCTAGCCGATGCCGAGAGCAAGGAAAAACAACGGTCGTGCCCAGGCCGGGATAAATCAGGTTTTGAAGTTGGGTGCCTTGGTAGACCGACGCGTGAGGGCCTGTTGATTTAGTCAACAAATCCGTCCGCTAGAATGAATTCCAGACTGCCTGCGCGCATGACAGGCTGGAAGCCCATCACCACATTGTTTAGGCTTCTTGTTTAAGCTTCGCCGAAAACTATTAAATCAACAAGCCCTTACGCGGCGGGCTTCGATTGGTGCGAGGTGCCTTGCTGGCGCGACGGGTTTTCATGCGTCGGCGTTAGTCTTTGGTTTGATAAAAGAACGCGCGTTTTTGGTTTGGCAAGGAATAGTCAAACCCGCATGCTTTGAACATGGTCTCGGAACTAGAAATGGCTAACAGCTCTAACACGTTTTCTTCTTTGGCTGTTCGAACACAAGCGTCGACCAGTTGACGGCCGATGCCTTTGCGTTGGTGCGATTCTTCGACTGCCAAACATTGGATCTCGGCAAGCTTCCGTGAGTAAATCTCAAGTGCGCAGAAACCGATGACGGAGCCGTCGTCCACCGATACGGCTTTGAACCCGTGCCGCATCAATAGCTGTAGTTCAGCAGGATCGCGCTGCAGTAAATACTGTGCGTCCATGAACGGTTGCAAGAACTTGCTGATCGGGGCAAGATCGTCTTGGGTGGCGGGTTTGATTTCGAACGACATGGAGGGGCTTCAGCGGGACTTTGGCAGCGACGGTTGGCAGCGGGTATTGTACTCGTTAACGGTGTTTTTGGTTAACGGCAGCACCAACGTCGGATCATTTTGGCGTACATCTCGGTGCCTTTTTCAAGTTGTTCCAGCGAAATCCATTCATCGATGGCGTGTGCTTGAGCGATATTGCCGGGGCCGAACACGATTTTGTGCTCAAGTTCGGAGAACATGCCGCCGTCGGTTCCATAGGGAACGGTTTGGGAGGACTCGTTGGACGTCAGTTTTAGGCTCTCTTGAACAAAATGGGAGTCGGGATCGGTGAACATACCGGGCCCCCAGTTGTTCGCTTCCAGGGCCAAATCAAACTTAGCCGCCGCTTGTTGGATTTGCTCCAGTATCGGATTGATTTGAATGTTTGGCATTGGTCGTAGGTACATTGTGCAAACGCTTTGGCCGGCGGTCACGTTAAAGGCGGGGGCGTCGTCTTTGATGACAATGTTCCAAGACAGCGTCGGCGGATCAAATGCTTGGTTCCGCCATTGGGATTCCGTTTCGGTTTCGTCGCGTAGCTTTTTCATTTCGGTTAAGAACGGAATCATTTTTAGGTTCGCGCTTTCGCCGATGCGTCCGCCGGAGTGTCCTGCCACGCCAGTTGCGGTGGCGGTGATTTTAACGGAGCCTTTGTGAGCATGCACGACTTCTAACATCGTCGGTTCGCCGATGATGGCTTTTGTGCGATGGTAAACCATTTCGCGATAGTGTTTGCTTTCGTTGACTACCGCGCGGGCGCCGCTGAAACCGACTTCTTCGTCGGCGGTGATGGTGAAGTACAAAGGCTTTTTGAGTTCTTCGGAAGCGAACTGTTGCGACGCGGCCATCATGCAAGCCAGTGAGCCCTTCATGTCACAGCTGCCGCGACCGTACAGGCGCCCACGTGCGATCGCTGGTTGGAAGCCAGTAAACTTGTTGGTGAACCATTTTTCTGCTGGCACGACGTCGGAGTGTCCAAAGTAGCCGAGCCCGCCGTCGCCGGAACCCTTTTTCGCGATCAGGTTTACTTTTAGCTGGCCGCTGGGGTCTGGATACTCCACGCGTTCGACCACGAAGCCGTACTTGATTAGCTTCATGTCGATATACTGGCTGACCTCCTGATTCGACTTGTGGCTGGTCGAGTCGAAGCCGATGAGTCTTTTTGCGTAGCGTAACGCTTTCATGGGATACCAGTGAGGGGCAGTGTTGGCTGTGCATTCGAGCAGATTTGGAATAAAAATCCACACCCGTCGTTTGCCTTAGCAGTAGCCGTAGGCAATCGATTCGGTGATAATGTTCAAGCAAACTTGGAATTTAATTTTGTATCGACTTATGTTGGCCGGATGCTTCGCGAGAAAATTCATTTTACGACAGGCCGGTTGGCCAGCGCAGCGCTGGAAGCGATTCTTATTGAACTCGGCCCCAAAGCGGGCTTTGACTATTCGATACAAACGCTACCAATTACCGTCGCTGCTCTGCTGACCCCTCGATGGATTGCTCCGCGGCTAGATGTCCCGCCGGAAACGACCAAGATCATTCTACCCGGTTACTGTGATGGTGACTTGTCGCCGCTGCAAGCGGTGACCAACATTCCGATCGAGATTGGCCCTAAGGACCTCCGCCGATTGCCGGAATTTTTCGGGCAAAAACCAAACCGCGACGGGCTGGGCGAGTGGGACATTGAGATCATTGCGGAAATAAATCATGCGCCGCGAAAATCGTTGCCGGACATTTTGGCGATGGCGGATGCGATGAGGAACGACGGAGCAAATTTGATCGACGTCGGCTGCGAGCCCAATTCGTGCTGGCAAGGCGTTGGAGATTGCGTGAAGGCGTTGCGCGACGCCGGACATCGAGTTTCGATTGATAGTTTGAATCCGGTTGAAATTTCGGCGGCAGTGAAAGCCGGGGCTGAGTTGGTGTTGTCGGTGAACGAGTTCAATCGAGAGTTCGCGGTTGATTGGGGCTGCGAGGTGGTGGTGATCCCAGACGACATTCAAAACATCGATTCGATGGATGCGACGGTCGAGATGCTGGCGGGCCAAAATGTGCCAGTGCGGTTGGATCCGATTTTAGAGCCGATTGGGTTTGGGTTTGCAAAGAGTATCAAACGGTATCTGGACGTTCGAGCAAAATGGCCCGACGCGCCGATGATGATGGGGATTGGAAACATCACCGAACTAACGGACGTTGATTCGGCGGGTGTGAATATGTTGCTGCTGGCGATTTGCCAAGAGCTGAACATCACGCGAGTGTTGACCACGCAGGTGATTAATTGGGCTCGGTCTTCTGTCAAAGAATGCGATGTCGCTCGGCGGTTGGTGCATTTTGCGGTGGATCAGCAAGTACCGCCTAAGCATTTGTCCGAAGAGTTGCTGTTGCTGCGAGACGCGAAGGTGTTGTCTTACGAGCCGCAGCAAATCGCCGAACTGGCCGCGAATATTAAAGACCATAACTATCGGATCCTTGCTGACAACGGGTTGTTGCATTTGATCGGTAGCGGTGAACATTTTAGTGGTGCCGATCCGTTTAAGATCTTTGATGCGTTAATGGATAGCGGGGCGACCAATGTTGATGCATCGCATGCGTTTTATCTTGGCTTTGAAATGTGCAAAGCGATGACGGCGTTGCAGTTGGGAAAACAATACAACCAAGATCAGGCGCTTGATTGGGGCTTCTTGACGGTTTCTGAAGCCGATCGGCATCGAATTTCAAAACGACGAAAGCAATCTTAAGCAACGATCATGTACCGAGAACTATCTTCTTTATCTGTCGAAACTGCGTTGCAGCGATTGGCTTCGCTGCCGGGGTGTTTGTTGCTGGAAAGCGTGAAGCCTGCGGGGGCGATCGAGCGAAAAGCTGTTGTTCAAAAACCGTTTGGCCGATATAGCTTTGCGATGGCGGATCCGTTCGAGACGGTGGTGGTGCCGGTGGGCGATCGGCATCCGTTGGTTGCGATCGAAGCGATGTTGGAAAAGTATTCGGCCGAGACGATCGAGGGGTTGCCTCCGATGCAAGGTGGGGTGGCTGGAATGTTCAGCTACGATTTGAACCGCAGTTTTGAAAAGATCGATGCGGCCGAGCATGATGAGTTTGAGCTGCCGGCGATCGTGGTTGGGGCCTATGACGTGGTGATTGCGTGGGATCATTTTGAAAACAAAACTTGGTTGATCTCGCAAGGCTTTCCTGAAACCGATCCAGCGGCGAGGGAAAAGCGAGCGATTGAGCGGGCAGACTTTTTTGAGGGGTTGCTGTGCGGGACTGACGAGAAAGGCGCGAACTGCCCTGCCCTTGTTCCGGAGATTTCGCCGGAGATTTCGCCGTCGATGTTAGCCCCGCAGTTTTCTTGTTCGCACCCGACGCTTAAGCAACTGGTCAGCGATTTTTCGGCGGATGACTATGTCGAAGCGGTGCAAAAGTGTATCGACTACATCGTTGCCGGCGATGTATTTCAGATCAATCTTTCGCAGCGTTTGATGCATCCGATTACGACGGATTCGGTGACGTTGTATCAGCGGCTTCGAACTTGTAATCCGGCGCCGTTTAGTTGTTACTTTGACATGGCTGGGATTTCGGAAACTAACACGCAGATTATTAGTGCGTCACCTGAGCGATTGGTTTCGGTCCGCGATCGGACGGTTGAGACTCGGCCGATCAAAGGTACTCGCCCGCGGACGGGGCAACCGATGGTTGATCTCCGCGAGCAGGAACGGTTGTTGGCCAGTCAAAAGGATCGGGCGGAAAACACAATGATCGTCGATTTGATGCGGAACGATTTGGCGAGCGTTTGCGAGGACGATTCGATCTGTGTGACTCAGCTTTGCCAACCTGAGGCGTATCAAAGCGTGTTGCATTTGGTTTCTGCGGTTGAGGGAAAGTTGCGGGCCGAGTCGAGTTTGTGCGATTTGCTGGCGGCGATTTTTCCCGGTGGCTCGATCACGGGTGCCCCCAAGATTCGAGCGATGGAGATCATTGCGGCGTTAGAGCCGACGTCGCGTGGGGCCTATTGCGGTTCGGTGGGGTACTTGGGTTTTGATGGATCGGCGGATTTGAATATTTTGATTCGTACGATCACGGCGTCCAAGGGTTGGTGGCAGGTTCCCGTTGGCGGTGGTGTGGTGGTGCAGTCGGATCCAGATGCCGAACATAAAGAAACTTGGACGAAGGCGGCGAGTATGTTGCAGGCGATTGTTGAGTGAGGGGTTTTCTAACTTAAGGCAGCGAGCTAACGGCCGGCCAAAAAAACTGAAGCCAAGATGTCGGGAACTCGTCCGAGTATTGCATGATGAAATTGACACGTAGGAAAAACGCAGCACTCGTCAAAATAAACGCCTGAACAAAAGCGGAGAGATAGACCGAATGTCGAAGTCGATTGATCAAAAACAATAGTGGGGCCAGCGTGAGCACCGCGATGATCGATTGGAAGATCCATAGGTGTTCTGCGAGCGCGCGATTCAGGTAGGCGTAATACTCATAATGTACGCCGAGGTACCAAGCGATTGCCGACGAATAGCCGAGGTACAGCAGAGTTGCTATTCCGGCTAAAGCGCAAATAAGGTTCGACACTGGCAAGCAAAGGCGTCGCGTTCGGGCAAACGGGATGCTGACCAATGCAAGTGTTGAAGCAAACAGGACGACCCAAATTTGGTTTTCTAAAACTGCGTCATAGGGGGCTATCTGACAAGCCCAGTGGATGACCAGTCCTGTTAAGCTCAGCAAGCCCGTTGCCAACACTGCTAGGAGGAACTCGACGCCTGTCGTTAGGGAAACCGGTGCAGGATCTTTGTTTTGTTGAGTGATCGGAGTTTGGTACGGATTTTCCAAGAATAAGCCAGCGGGTTAGGTCTTCGGTTCGGAACGAGCGTTTTTTTGCTGCACATGTTGGAGAAGTTTATAACCACGGATGGACACTGATAAACACGGATGTGCGTTTGGGAATTCGTGTTTATCTGTGTTCATCCGTGGTTGGTTTTTTATCTGGCACGCCGCAGCCGAACGGTCTTTGGTGGAGTGAAAGGCGGGAATTACTATCACCACATTGACTCGCTTACGCTCGGGTTCTTGCTAACGCCGCGGGCTTCCATTGCGGTGCTACAGTCTCCCGCCTCCTTAAATCGTTTCTCGAACGATGGTGCATTCGGGCAGCGACTCGATGAAGATTTTGCCGTAGGCTTTTGTGGTGACTCGGGGGTCAAGGACAACGACTTGTCCGGTGTCGGTTTTACTACGGATTAAGCGACCGAAGCCTTGCTTGAATTTGATGATCGCTTCGGGCAACTGGTAGTCGTTGAAGGGCTTACCGCCGGCTTTGCGGATGGCTTCGAGACGAGCTTGCAGTAGCGGTTGGTCGGGGACGCTGAAAGGAAGCTTGGGAATGATTACGTTTTGTAATGCGTCGCCTTGGACATCCACGCCTTGCCAGAAACTCGCCGTGCCAAATAAAACGCCTCGGGGGTTGGCTTTAAATTTCTCCAACAGGTGGGTTCGAGAAACTCCCACCCCCTGTTGATAGAGAGCCAGATTCTGCGAGCTCATCCATGACGTCAGTTCGCGGACGGCTCGGTTCATAAACTGGTAGCTCGTGAATAACACGAACGCTCGGCCGTCGGTCTGCTGAACGTAGTGTCGAATCGCATCGATGGCTTGTCGCTCGTGGGTATCGCGGTCTTTAGACGGGCAAGCCAGGTTGGTGACCAAGATCAGTTTGGCTTGTTTTTTATAGTCAAAGGGGCTGCCGAGCTTGGCCGATTCCGACTGAGTCAAACCAATTCGTTCGCGGAAGAAATCAAACGACTGCCCGCCGACGGCTAATGTGGCACTGGCCAAAACAACGGTGTCGGTTTTGTTGAATAGTTCTTGACGCATTACTGGGCCGATGTCGATCGGCGAGGCGCAAAGTTTGACCTGTTGTTTCCCCCACCGATTCATGCTCGATTCCACCCAGAACACGCCGTCTTGGATGTCTTGTGTCCGCCACTGTTCGATTTCGAGTGCGATGGTTTCAAGCCGTTCGGCGCTGGAGACCAGGTCTTGTTTTTCGGACGGGTTTTGTTTGTCTTCGGCGAATTGACGCACCATGTTGGCGATGTTGCTTAGGTGCGGCGAGAGTTGGTTTTCGACGATGTAGGGTTTGGGGACGCGAACGGTTTGGCTTTTGCGTTGGTTGTCTTTTGAATTGTTGACGACCCAGCCGGTGATCTCCGAAAAGAAATCTTCGCTGGCGTTGTAGGCGACTAACACCGCCTTTTGTCCTTTGGCGAATTCGTGTTGCACGAACAGGCCTTTATTGGTGCCTTGGTTGTACAGTTTGTTCAGGTTGTATTCGATCTGGCCCATGGTCAGGCCGAGTCCAAGGTGGTCGCTGGCGACGTCTTGAACGGTGTGGGCTTCGTCCAAAATCACCACGTCGTAGTCGGGCAGTAAGTTCACGCCCATTCTTCGCAGGCCAAGATCGCTAAAGAATAAGGCGTGGTTGACGATCAAGATGTCGGCGTTTTGGAGGCGCTTGCGAGCGGCGTAGTAGAAGCAGTCACCATGGGTCGGGCATTTGCGGCCCAAGCAATTGCCGCTGTCGCTGCGTGCTTGGTCCCAGACTTCTCGATTGACTTTGATCGGCAAGTCCGCGAGTGATCCGTCGGTGGTGGTTTTGGACCATTTGGCGACTTCACGGAGTTGGTGGATTTGGTCTTCGGTTTCCAGCAGGCTGTCGCTGTTTTGCAACGCGCGGTTGAGTCTGCGGAGGCTCAGGTAGTTGCCGCGGCCTTTGGCGAGTACGGCTGAGAACTCGAGCGGGATGACGCTGTTGAGTAGCGGGATGTCTTTAGTGATCAGTTGCTCTTGCAAACTAATGGTGTGCGTGGAGACGACGATCCGCCGTTTGCCGCCGTCTTCTTTTTCTTGCGAGTCTTGCAGCGACAGGATCGCGGGGACGAGGTAGCCGAAGCTTTTGCCAACGCCGGTTCCGGCTTCGACGACCAAGTGCTTTTTGTCGGCGATGGCTTTGGCGACGGCGTCGGCCATGTCAAGTTGCTGTTGACGCTCTTCGTAGTTTTCGAGCCGCTGAGCGATGCGGCCGCCGTTGCCGAGGATGTCTGTTGATTTCACGATTGACGGCTTTAGCGGCTGGGGGAGTTTGGATGCTTGGCAAGCGGTGGAAGCTGATTAGCTAAGCAAATGATGGTCGGAGGAGCATTATTGAGGGTTTGCGGTTACTTTTCTAGATGAGTTAGATTGATCGGTCCTGGAGGGATTTGGGGAGAGGGCATTTATTGGGCGAATGGAAAGTTAGACCGCCATGGAATCGGTGGAAATCTGTGTCAATCCGAGGCTAGTTGAAGTCTGCGTTTCTAATGGAAAACAAGTCACTGGTTTTCATGGAGCGACGTGGTTGGTGAAATCGTCCACAGGTATGATCGCTGGCAAAGCCACTGTCCGGTTAAGTTGCCCGGTTTGCATGTTTTGAAGAACCCGCAAGGCGGGGCTGAGTAGCCTAGATTGCTGGGAATGGCCGAGGGCAAATGCAGCTTTTGCCGTTGACATCGGGTTTGTCAAGTTTAAGATACTGCCATGATTTTCAGCTCCAACAACTCGCATCACTTGCACCACTTTTACCGTTAATCGGTCGTGGACTTAGCTGAAAATGTATTGATACATAATAGAACGCTGGCCACTTCGGTCAGCGTTTTTTTGTGGTTATAAGAAACACTATAAGGTCACCATGTCATTAGATAGAGAACCCTGCAGCATTCGCTTGGCGTTGCCCAAAGGCCGAATGTACGATCAAGTGCTCAGTTTGCTAAAAGGCGCTGGGATTTCCGTGCGACAGTCAGAGCGCGGTTATCGGCCGGTTATTTCGCTGCCCAATTATTGCACGAAACTGCTCAAGCCTCGTGATGTCATTGGAATGCTGAAAGTTGGTGCTCGCGATATGGGCTTCGCGGGTGAAGATTGGGTGCAGGAAACTGGCACCGAACTGGTGGAGTTGTTGGACACGCGGCTGAACCCAGTGCGGTTGGTCGTGGCGGCTCCGATCGAAATTTTGGAAAACGGCAAACTGCCAAATCGCAAAATCGTGATCGCGACCGAATACCCTGCTTTGGCAAAACAGTGGGTTGCCAAGAATGGCATCGATGCGGAGATCTTACAAACCTTTGGAGCCACCGAAGTGTTTCCGCCAGAAGATGCCGATTGCATTATCGACAACACGGCGACCGGATCGACGTTGCGAGCAAACGGATTGCAGATCATCGACGACGTCATGACCAGTTCGACTCGGCTGTACGCTTCTAAAGAAGCCGTCGCTGATCCGGCGCGAAAGGCCGTTATCGATGACTTTGTGTTGTTGATCGACGCGGTTCTGCAAGCTCGAAGCCGAGTGATGATGGACATGAACGTGCAGCAAAAGGATCTGGACGCCGTGTTGGCTGTGTTGCCGTCGTTGCAACGGCCGACGGTTTCGCCGCTGTCGGATTCGGACTGGTTTGCGATTCGATCGGCGATCCCGAGGAAAGAATTGGCAGACGTAATTCCTCGGTTGAAGGCCGCTGGAGCGAGTTCGATTGTTACAACGACGGTTGAACAATTGATTTCGTAGGTTTTTTCGAAAGTAAAAACGAGCATTGGCAAGTTTAGCCGTTGTTACGGTTGTTGTACTGCAAAACTGCGGCTATCGCCAAAGCGGCTAAATTCAAAGCGGCTAAATTCAATGAAAAGAAGAATCCTAGTATTCTCAGGAATCCAATTAGAAACGAATCATGGCAAAAATTAATCAAGCCTATTCAACGCCAGCGTTCAAACACGAAATCGACTTGCGGCTTAGCGGTAACGAATCGCAATGTGTGATTCCGGACTTGGCGGCCTATTGGCGTCAGTTGGATTCTCGTTTTGTTTCGCAGTACCCGTCTCATCAAGCCCTGCAAGATTTGATCGGGGCGTGGGTGGGTGTGGATGCTGGACGAATCGTGGTGACTGCCGGCGGCGATGATTCGATCGACCGCATCGTCGGTAACCTTGTCACGGAAACGCGAAGCAAGGTGGTCACGCATGCACCGTCGTTTGAGATGGTTTCGATCTACACCGACAACTATGACGGATCGATGGATGTCGAGCCTTGGTTGGAGGGCGATTTCCCGGTTGACCAATTGATCGCCCGAATCGATGGAACGACGGCGTTGGTGGTTGTCACCACGCCGAACAATCCAACCGGGGCGATGGTTTCGCTGGATGATATTTTTAAAATCAACGAAGCAGCTAAAAAGAATGGCGCGAAATTGTTGGTCGATCACGCTTATGTTGAATTCGCCGATGAAGATCCATCGGCGCAGTTGACGGCGGACGAAAACATCATGATCGTGCGGACGTTTTCCAAAGCGTGGGGGTTGGCGGGATTACGAGTTGGTTTCATGATCGCGCCGGACGTCGAGTTCGCGACGGCGATCCGAAACGCATCGGGGCCCTACCCCGTCAGCGCGGTGTCGCTCGAGACTGCTCGGGTGGCGCTGGAACAATTCAAGCCGCTGATGGTGGAAGGCGTGGCTCGGATCAAAAAAATTCGGGGACTGATGTTTGAGCTGTTGGCTGCTTGTGGCGGTCGACCGATACCCTCAGGCGGCAACTACTTATTGACGGAATTTTCTGATGCCGACGCGGTGTGGGATGGTTTGGCGGCAACAGGGATCGGCGTTCGCAAGTTTGCGGGAAAACCGGTGCTCGCCAAATTTTTGCGAATCACGTGTCCGGCAACCGTCGGGGATTATTTGCGGTTAGCAAAAGCGTTGTGTGAAGTTTGCGATTCGGATTATGAACTGCACCAAGCGGCAGCGGGCGTTGCGTTCGCTGCTGAATTGGTCGCCGATCAAGAGACTCCTGACCCGAGTGAACTTGTCACGCGACAACCCGGCGATGCAGGGGTAACTCGGCAGGCGTCGATTAAACGCGATACCAAAGAAACCAAAATCGATCTGCAGTTGAACCTAGACGGTAATGCGAAAGTCGAGATTTCGACGGGCATTGGTTTTTTGGATCACATGTTGACCGCGTTCGCGTTTCACGCTGGCTTTGATTTGAAGCTGATCTGCGATGGTGATTTGGAAGTCGATGATCATCACACCGCCGAAGACTGTGCCATCGCACTCGGCCAGGCGATCGACGAAGCTCTTGGTCCTCGCAAAGGCATCAAGCGTTTTGGTTACGCTTATGCTCCACTGGATGAAGCGCTCGCTCGAACGGTTGTTGACTTGAGTGCTCGTCCTTGGCCTGAGATTCACTTGGCTTTGGAACGCGAAATGGTCGGCCAGTGGGCTTGTGAGAACATCACTCACTTTTTCCAATCGTTGGCGATGACGTTGCGTTGTAGTTTGCACGTGGATGTGTTGCGAGGGGCGAACGATCATCACCGAGCTGAAGCGGCGTTTAAGTCGATGGCCAAAGCATTCAATCAGGCGCTGACACGAGTCGAGGGCGATGTGCCCAGCACCAAGGGAGTTTTGTAAATGATACAGATTATTAATACCGGCGTTGCCAACATTCGATCGCTGCAAGCGGCGTTCGATCGGTTGGGTCAAGCTTGGGATTTGACCGAAGATGCAAACGAAATTGAAACCGCTTCGCATGTGGTGTTGCCGGGCGTGGGTGCCTTTGCGGCGGCGGCGGAGAGTTTGGATCGGCTGAGTTTGCGGGAGGCGGTGAAGCAGCGTCTGCAGGATCCAAGTAAATCGACGTTGTGCATTTGTTTGGGCATGCAGTTGCTTTGCGATTCATCAGAAGAAGCCGAATCGGCGGTTGGGCTGTCGGTGATTCCGGAGACGATCAAACGCTTTGATGCTGACGTGCCGGTTCCGCAGTTAGGCTGGAACGCGGTCACACCTAAAGAACAATCGACGGCACCTTACACGGCCGGCGAGGCGTACTTCGCGAATTCGTTTCGTTTGACCGCGACTCCGCCCGAGGGTTGGGGCTACGCGGAAACCGAGTACGGCGGCACGTTTGTGAGCAGTGTTTGGCGAGGGAAAACGTTGGCGTGTCAGTTTCACCCAGAGTTGTCCGGTGAATGGGGCCAAGGCGTGCTGGCCAACTGGGTCGCTGGTAATGTAATTCAGGAGCAACAGGATGCTTAAATCAAGAGTGATTCCTTGTTTGGATGTGAATGACGGTCGAGTCGTCAAGGGCGTGAAGTTTCAAAACTTGCGCGACGCGGGTTGTCCGGTTGAGCTTTCGTTTCATTACGAAGAACAAGGCGCCGATGAACTGGTTTTGCTGGACGTCACGGCGACTCGGCAAGAACGCATCGCGATGCTGGAAACGGTCGACAAAGTTCGTAAGCGGTTGAGCATTCCGTTGACCGTTGGCGGTGGTATCAAAACGATCGAAGACGCCGAGCGATTATTGAACGCTGGGGCGGACAAGGTTTCGATTAATTCGGCGGCTGTGCGGAATCCAGATTTGATCGTCGACATGGCGGCTAGGTTTGGGGCTCAATGTACAGTGGTTGCGATCGATGCCAAAACGACCGACGGCGAGTTCCAAGTGTTGACGCGAAGCGGCACCGAAGCGGAATCCTTGAACGCGGTCGAGTGGGCCGCGACGGCTCAGCGGTTGGGTGCTGGTGAGATTTTGCTGACCAGTTTTGATCGCGATGGAACGCGTGACGGTTACGATTTGCCAATGTTGTCGGCGGTGACGGAGGCTTGTAGCTTGCCCGTGATTGCCTCAGGGGGCGCGGATTCGGTGGCGCACATGATCGAGGCGTTCGAGCACGGAGCGCATGCGGTGCTGGCGGCGTCGATTTTCCATGATGGGAATACAACGGTGATGAAAGTCAAACAGGAATTGGATCGGCTCGGAGTTCACGTCCGAATTTGATTTAGGGCTAATGTTCTGGCCAAGAATGTCGCCTTTCACTCCGTGAAAGAGCGCTCTTTCACGGAGTGAAAGGCGACTTTCAAAAACAGCAAAGGCTGGAAGTCGATGCCATAGTTAAAACAAGAAAACCAATCATGATTATTCCTACTCTTACTGCCGACCAAGCCACGCCGGAAAAAGTTCAGGACTGGAGCCTGTTCGGTCGCTTGGCGATTTTGGGCATCGGCAGCCAACACGTTGCGACGCTTGAAACGACGATCAAAAAAACAGGTGGCGGCGTTGATTTGATTTTGGAAACGGGTGACCTGCCGGAAGAAGATTGCTTGAAGCTGCTGAACGTCGGTGGTTCTTTGATTCTTTGTGATGCGGCGGTCGCGGAGGCTTACGAGACGATCCCGGTCGACCGGACGGTTCAGTGTTTGGACATCGACACGCCAGATCAAGCGGTCCCAAAGGATCATGTTGTTCGGATGACCGATCCTCAGTCAAACCGAATCGCAGAACTGGAAATGGCTCGGGTTGACTGTTTGATCGACGCCGAGTTTTTGGTCGAAAACAACGACGTGATTACGAGCTTTTTTGAGCAAGTGTTAGTTTCGGATCGTCCTGACGGTTTGTGGTCGACGGTGATTGTGGATCCGTTGGGCGTCGCGTTAGGTTTGGCTTATTCGAATGCGGATAGTCTGGCGTATGCGATCGAAAATCGAGTCGGTACGTATTACTCACGTAGTCGTGACGGTTTGTGGATTAAAGGCGAGACTAGCGGTGCGACTCAGCAATTGCTTGGGATTCGCTTTGATTGTGATCGCGATTGTTTACTGTTTCGGGTAACCCAGGCGGCTCCCGGTTTTTGTCATCGTAAATCGTACACTTGCTTTGGCAAATATCGTTCGATCCAAACGGTGATGCATCGGTTGGTCGAACGGATTAATGATAACGATCCGAAGTCGTTTACGCGAAAGCTGGCCAATGACGCGGCGATGTTGGAGGCCAAGTTGCTGGAAGAGGCTAAGGAGTTGTCCGAGGCCAGCCAAGCGGATGACGATTACGAGATCGCTTGGGAAGCCGCGGACGTGTTGTACTTTAGCCTGGTTGCGATGTTGAAAAACGGTGTGACGTTGGACCGAGTCTATGACGAACTATCGCGACGCATGAGCCGAGTGGTCCGTCGCAAAAATAAGTTGGAAAAAGAATGACTTTGTTGAAAACCATTAAGGCCAGCGACTTTCGACCTGACGCCGCTCCAAAGCCTTTAGATGAGGCGACGTTGACGGCTGCCGAGTCGATCGTGAACGGCGTGCGCGAGGGCGGACGCGATGCGTTGATTGATTACGCGAAAAAGTTCGATGGGCGCGCCGATGGACAACCGTTGTTGATCGAACGTGATGCGTTGGACGCGGCCAAGGCACGGTTGGACGCGGATGACTTGGCGCTGCTGGAACGAGTTGCCGATCGCGTGCGTGATTTTGCTCAAGCTCAGCTGGACGCTTTGTCAGAATTGGAAATGGATGTTCCCGGTGGTAAGGCGGGGCATTCGATCGTTCCGGTAGAGCGAGCCGGATGTTACGCGCCGGCGGGGCGGTATGCGTTGCCGTCAACGGTGATCATGACGGTGGTTCCCGCGGTGGTGGCTGGTTGTGGACAAGTAGTGTTGGCGACGCCGGGGACGAGTGATTTAATGTTGGCCGCTGCGGCAGTGGCGGGCGCCGATCGCGTGTTGGCCGTTGGGGGGGCTCAGGCGGTTGCCGCGATGGCTTACGGTTTTGAAGGCTTTGATCGCTGTGACGTGATCGTTGGTCCAGGGAACCGTTGGGTGACTGCGGCGAAAAAAATTGTCTCGGGCGACTGCGGCATTGATATGCTGGCTGGGCCTTCGGAGTTGGTGCTGGTCGGTGATCAGTCATCTGATCCGGCGACAGTGGCGGCTGATTTGTTGGCCCAAGCCGAGCACGATGAGGATGCTCGGGCGTTTTTGGTGACGACCGATGCCCCGTTAATTGGAAAAGTAGAAGCTGAATTGGACAAGCAGTTAGGTGTTTTGCCAACCGCGGCGACAGCCAAAGTGGCACTAGCAAACGGAGCCGCAGTGTTGTGCGAGTCGGTCGATCAAGTCATCGCGACATGTAATGCGTTGGCTCCCGAGCACCTAGAGTTGCACTGTAACGATGCTCAAGCGGTTGCTGATAAAGTCGTTAATGCGGGTTGTCTGTTTATCGGCCACCAATCGGCCGAAGTGTTTGGCGACTACGGCGTCGGCCCGAATCATACGCTGCCAACTGCTGGAAGCGCACGTTTTAGTGCGGGTTTGAATGTGTTTACGTTCGTTCGTGTGCGGACTTGGCTGAAGCTGGATGCGGCTCCGCAGGCGTTGGTTGACGATACCGCCCGATTGGCGGAGTTGGAAGGGTTGGTCGGTCATCAGCGTTCGGCACTGAAAAGGCAAAAAAGTTAGCGGACCACTGCTAAGGGGGTTATTTGTGAGCTGGGTTTGAACAACTCTCGATCGCCCCACTGCCTTATTCATTCTTGCTAACATGAGTTTTCTGAGACGCCTCGCGTTTTTGTCAGTCCTGCTACTTTTATGCAGCCGTTTTGTTCAC
>JALZWN010000042.1 GCA_023300235.1 Mariniblastus sp. | reverse complement strand
TGGAAGATTGGAAGATTGGAAGATTGGAAGATTGGAAGATTGGAAGATTGGAAGATTGGAAGATTGGAAGATTGGAAGATTGGAAGATTGGAAGATTGGTTTAGAATTCTTAGCAGGTGTGGCATTGGGGAGTAGTCGCCGTTTGATCACGGAGAGAATGCTCTTGCACGCGGTGAAAGGCGAAATTTGGTCGTCGTCAATATAGCGTCAAGGCTAGTTGAACTTTGCGACGCCAAACGCGAGTTGTTCAAGTTCGATCGCTAGGTCGACACCGACAACTTGGATTCGTTTTGGTAGTTTCAATGTCACGGGAGCAAAATTCAAAATCCCGGTTACGCCGGATTTAAGAATCGCTTCGACGACTTGGTCGGCCGCTTCCGCGGGGACTGCCAGAATCACTAACGATATGTTTTCTTTGTCGACCCACTCGGATAGCGTTTGGATGTCTTGGACGGTCAGGCCTGCCACTTCCGTTCCAATTAATTTTGGCGAGATGTCAAAAGCCGCAACGACGTCAAAACCTTGTTTTTGAAAACCGCGATAGCCAAGTAGCGCTTGGCCAAGATTGCCGCATCCGATCAACGCGACAGGCCAAGTTTGATCGGTCCCTAAAATCCGTTTGATTTCCGCGATCAATTCGTCGCAACGATAGCCGACGCCGGGATAGCCGAATTGCCCAAAGTACGTAAAGTCTTTGCGGACTTGTGCGCCGGTTACGCCTAGTCGAGTTCCCAGGACTTGCGAGCTGACGGTGTGCGTGTCGTCGTTGAGCAACTGTTGTAGCTCGCGCAAGTACAAGCTGAGCCGAGCCACCACGGCCTTGGGCACTTGTTCAGGATTGGAGGCTGGGGAGTTCACGGCAGCGAGACCTAGCTTTATTCGTCGGGGACATCCAGGCCGACTTGGGGGTAAACCACTTCTTTGATGTAACCAAAAATTGCCCCGTCACCGATCTCTTCAAACAGATGCCGGTTGTTTCGCAGAAACTTGATCGCGTCTTCGAGCGTTTGAGCGTCTTCGGATTCGTCCGATTCGTAGATCAACACGCACAACGCTGACAGCATCATCTGTCGTTTTTCGGTGAATGCATCGTCGCGAACGACGTAGGCTTTTAGTAGTTCAAGATTCTCTTTGGACGCTAAGATGATATCTTCGTCTTGGTCCATCAGGTTTAGATTCTCATCGTCGATCCAAGCTTCCATGATCTCTTGGTCGAGGTTGGGCATCGGCAACGATATGGTAGAAAACTGATTCCCGCCGCATCCGCCGCATGGCTGTTCCCAGTTCGTGTGTTGTACAAAAGCCGCCTGAAGTTTTTCGAGTTTTCGGGTCTCTTGGGATTCGCAGTCGCAACAGGTGCGAGATTGCTCAAAAGTTGACATGGGCGGCTGCCTTGGAGGTCTGGAGGGGGATGCGAAGAGCGGGGGTCACGAGGTACCAGTGTAACAATCTATCGCAATTTTACAATCCTGACGAAGGTGTCAGACGGGGCTGTTGTGGGTGGAATCCGCCCACGCAGTTCAACTAAACCAGAGGCGGACTAATCGAGCAATCCTTCAAACGCCTTCTGCTGGCGTTCCTTCTTGGTCCGCTCTTTGAGTTCTTCTTGTTTCTGGATCATCTGGCGTACGATGTCCAAGAGTTCGTTCTGAGTCTCGTGCTTGATCAGCAAATTCAACACCTCGTTAAGTTCGATCAAGACCTGATCAGTCACGACAATCGCATCGATCGCCGTTTTTTCAGACGCGGCTTGCATCTTTTGGACGGTTGCTGGATCTAGCGGCTGATCTTTATTGGCCGCCGAAGCTTCAACCGCTCGCAGTTGATCCTCTAACTGCTTGAGTTGTTCCGCCAGTTCGGTCATCGTTACGTTGGCGGTTTGCGTCAACGGCGCGATCACGCCTGCTTCAAAGCGGTTTTGCCTTGCCTCCGCGTTGACTCGGTTGTTGATCAATTGCAAACGCAAATTTTCAAAAGCCGAAACGCAGCCGAGCACCTCCAGCAACGATTTGTCGTTTTGCAAAACAGCTCGCTGGGCAAACAAGCGACGCAGTTCGTGTCGTTCCGGAGCATCGGTACCGTTGACGTCGTCGTTAGGTTGGCTGTCTCCAGGCTCATCACCCGGTGCGGGCGAGTCGTCGTTGGTTGTGGCGGCACGAGATTTGGTTCGCACCAAGTAGTCTTTTTGTTCTTTGACTTCGCGAACGATCTGTTCCAAACGCCGTCGTTGTCCGACTTCGGATTGTTCCAAGATCCGCAATAGCTCCTCGGGTGAAACGACCTTTAATTCATAGCGATCACTTTGGCCGACGTTCGGTTGGTCTTCCAAGTCAAACCGATCGTTAGCTAAGACCGTGACTGACAACGTGGCGTCGCCGTCGGTCGGTAGCCGATAAGCTTCACCGACGGTGCTGCGAAGTTCGCGGAAGTCCAGCCGTTTTTCGAACGGACCTCGCTGCCAATCAACGAACCCTTGCATCGGCTCGCCAGCGCCGATCTCGAGTTCCACCCAAACCTTGTTCACGTCATGGTCGTCATCGGCCGTGATTTCGATTGGGATTTGAACGTCAGGGGTCACCGCGGTGCCGATACCTGACAACCGGCATTCGATCTCAGGGGCTTGGTCCAACGCCACATCGATCGCCACCACATGAGATTGATCGTTAACGACGCCATGAGCATCGCACAGGAAAAACTCCAGCGTCGTACGCTCAGACAGAAAAGCGATCTCGTACTCAAAACGGTCGCTGTCGCAAAGAATCGTCTTCATCGCCGAATAGTTCGACTGGTTATCGGATTGGCCAGCGGAGTCATTTTTCAAGCTTCGAACGTAGACTTTGGAGAGCGGATCTTTGGCGAGGATTTCCAAAACCACGTTCGTGCCGTACGGGTATTTGGCGCGGCCGCTCCAGGTTTCGGTCGGGACGACAAATGCTTGAGCCTGTTCGTCCAGCATGTATTTCGGATAGGTGTACCGCAAGGTCGTGCTGACCACGATGGGTTCTTCAACGACTTGGATCTTGAGCCCCGAAAGTCGATCGTCGCCACCGGACACGTTGAACACCACGTCGGTGATCACGTTCTCTAAAGGGCCGCCGGTTAGCTGGTAGTTTTGTTGTTGGTCTCGTGGCGTTCCGATACGTTTGAAAGGCTGACTGCCGCCACTTCCACCGTCGACTTGATAATTAAGCCAGCAAGTTTCTGGAATCTGGAGTTCGCGTTCACCTTGTTGGTTAGCTTCGAACTGCTTAGCCGTCACGGCCATTGAGAGCGAGCTGCCTTTGGCGACCGTCACGACACCGTCGACGGGTTTTAGTACGGCGTTAAATTCGGGGATCGATTCAATCACGACATCACGTTCGACGCTGATACCTTCAAATTGAATGGCGGTTTGTCGAGGCCATTTTTCGTTTTCTAAAAGATACAGACGTTTGAACGCCAGTGTAGCGATGCTGGGGTTAGCAACAAAAAACACGAAAGCCGAACAAAGCAATCCGCCTGCCAGCCAAGCGGCCTTGCGGAAACTAGCCGCGTTGACGACTCGGTCGACTTCGACCTCGCCGACGTGAGCTTCGGCTTGCTGTTGCGTCTCGGCGGTCATGATTTGCGTCAAGCCGGAGTCGTTTGCTGGTTCAGCTGGAGCGGATTGTTTTGATTTGTTTTTGAATGCTTTCCGGCGGCCCACGATGTCGCTGACGGTTGCGAGTAGGCTGTCGTTAAAGTTCTGATATTTTTGTTCGACCAGCATCGCCATGCTAGAATCTTGTAAACGAACAAAAAATCGTCGCACGATCAAACGATAAAACACCCACAGTACAGCCGCAGCGGATAGCACCAACAACGTAATCCTGACCCAGACGGAGGCTTCGGAGTAGCCAAAATGGACCGGTAGATAATCAAAAATAAACGCGATCCAAAACGCTGCGATCAAGACCGCGATCGATGTTGCAACTCCTTCGCCGAATACCAACGAGCGAATTCTACGCCGGACTCTGCCGAGCAGGCTGGCGATTTGGGGAGAGGCTTGTTTGAGCGTTGGAGGTTTTGAGGCCATGGTCGTTTCAAAGCAACGGCGTAGTGGGCGGGCGCGGCAAACTGTCGCGGTGAATCTGCCCCACAGTTTAACAAAAATCGGAGTGCCAGTGCAGGCCCAAGTGCCGGCTACGGTCGGATCGATCGGTAGGGTGGGGCGAGGGAGTGTACCGGGAAATCGGTGTTTGAATCTGAGTGTTGGGGGTGCCCGGTGCGTTGGCGAGGAAGCCGCGGGAATCCTGGCTGTTAGCGAGGAAATGCGGTGATGGGTTTCCAGCCTGTCATGCACGCAGACAGGCTGGAAGCCCAGCTCCACATTTTTAAAGGCTTCGCCAAAACATGCTAAATCAACGGTCCCTGGCGCGTCGGGCTACCATTTAGGGGCTCTTCCTGATTTGTAAAACGGTTTCCCTCCCCCCCCTGTGCAGTTTAGGCTCGTGGTTGGCCGATCTTAAGAGGTGGTTTACACTTAGTGCTCATCTGCGGTGGGCGATGGCTTGGTTTCGTTGAAACTTGGTTGAGTGAAGCACGGTCGCGTTGAGGTTGTGGGTTGGTCCTGCGTATTCGAATACTGAATTGAGCGGGGCGTTCGCCAACAACGCAGGGCGGTTAAACGCTCTGAGGGCTAAATGGCCAAGCACTCAAGCACTCAAGCGGCTTGATAGACGCATGCCTTCCTGCGAAGCCCTTTGAACTCCAACGTTGCAGCTCGGTGG
>JALZWN010000041.1 GCA_023300235.1 Mariniblastus sp. | reverse complement strand
GGAATGCATCCCAACCCAGCCTTGCAAATCTTCGATTTTTAGGCTGGGCTAGAGAAACTGCCAGCCCCTTGGGCTTAAACGATTCTCTTTCGTTTCTATGGGTAAGGGCTCTCAACCCTGAAAAAACACTGCCCTTTGAAGTCCCGGAATTATTCGCCGCTGCCACTAAAACCCCGGAAGAACCCAACTAATCAACGATTCTTTTGACGCCCACATCCTCAAACCAGCAGCAAACAAAAACGCACGAGCGACCGCTGGAACAACAGGGCGCGTTAAGTCACTTCGTCAAACCAGTGATTCCCAAAACAACCCTCCGGATCGAAGGCTTTCCGGATCTCGCCGAAGGCTTCAAAATCTCGATAGGCTGCTTGGTTTTCCTCTCGCCGAAGCGGATTGTACTTCCCCCAATGGCAACGGCCATCGAACAACTGGCTGACCAAGGGAGCGATGAAATTAGCGAAAGCGAAAAAACCTTCGCGGTCAGAAGGCTTTTGATAGCTAATAAAACTGATCGCATACCAGTCCTCATCCGCTGCCACCGTATCACTAGGAGCGCCCGAACTGAGCATCGTCTCATCCGACAACACTCGGCGGTAGCAGATCGGGTAATGGTGAAAGTACCGCCCCGCGAGACCTTGCAGCGTTTCTTGCTGATCCACCGACTGCAAAAGTTCACTCGTATCAGCGGATTGAAACTGGGATTCGCCAGCAAAGACTCGCACTACATCGGCCAGCAAATCAGTCGCCTGTTGGACTTTGCTGCCCGGAACAAACACTTCAATTTCGATATGCCGAAAAAGTTCATGCTCCATGACCAGCATGGCGTGCGAGTCATCGACCACTTTCCAATTCCGAGCGATCGTCAACGGCAGAATCCAACGGTAAAAGAATCGCAGCGCTGCCGAAACTTTTAGAATACGCGTAAAAAGAATCACCACCAGATGCAGACTGACATCGACCACGCAAAAATTGTACAGGCGATAGAGCCCAGCCAACTTGCTACGAGGCTGTTCGGTTTCGACACGATGGTGTCCAAAGAAACTCCACGACCATGGAATCATATAAAACTGTTGCAAAGGACAAGTAGATTCCATCGCGATCACGTCGGCAAGCGTTTCATATCGCGCGGCGTGTTCCTGGATGTTGTACTGCGGACGGATCGTGAACTTGATCGCCACGATCACTCCTAACAGCCCCAGCGAGCAACGGACGGCAAGCAGTTCCTTGCCAGAATCAATCGTGCTGAGGATCGCGTTGCCGTCCTGATCAAAATGCGCGACGCGGACGGCTTCAATAAAATGCGACAAGCAGTGATTGCCCGAACCATGAGTGCCCGTTGCAGTGGCACCGGCCACAGTCTGTTCATCGATCAGCCCGACCGATGGGAGCGTCAGGCCTTCTTTAGCAAGTTCTTGCAGCAGGCGTTTTACCTTGCAGCCACCGCCAACCCAAGCCGATTTTCGATCTTCGGAAATCGACACCGAATTAAGCCCGCTCATTTCGATCAGGACGCCGTCGGTTACAGCGGCTTCGCTCCAAGCGTGCAGCGAACCGATTGCCCGAAAACGCTTCCCCGGATTTGCTTGCAACGCTGCCAGCACTTCGGATTCCGATACAACACGGCAAAGCGAGTCCGGATCGATAGTGACGTTGCCACCAAAGTTGATCATGCGAGTCGTCATAAACCTGAATTACTGAAAGATAAGAGTACGGCTGAAAAAGGAAAAGAGTCGATACGCAAACTCGACGCACTTCACCTTAGTTCGGCAAAACATCGACGAATCGAATTGCCATTTTCGCAATTTTGACACGATTGCATGACTCCCGAAAGATCCCTCTGCTCGGCCTTCCGCATCGCAGCAAATACGACTTGCGAAGCAACAGAGCAAAAACCATCTTTTACGTGACTAAATTCACGTTAAAAACACTCGGCTTGCTCGAAGTTGAAATCTTCTATCCAATCCACCTCTCGCACGCCATCTTCCTTCACCCAAAAAACCGAGTTGAATCATGACAGCTACAAGTCCATTTGAAAAAATGAAAATGCTTTCGCCCAAGCGGAACTCAACGACCGCTGAAACATTGGATGAACTGGTCGCTGAACAACTGACCCACTTTGGCATCCCCGCTGATTCCGAATACGGTGAAACGCTCGCTCGAATCGTATCGCGAATGTACGAATCGCAAAACGATATCGAACACCTCTGGCAACTAACTATCGAAGCGATGTCGCAGTTGGACCAGACCGACAAGATCCGCCGATTCAACTCGCAAAAATTCCTCTCCTTCCAGCTCGCTAAACTGCTCGACACCCTCCAGCACCCGTTTCGCAAAACCTATCAATCGCTCGAATACTCCAGCGAAACCCAAGCCGCTAAAGGCCCTTACCCAGTCTTTGACAACGTCACCGCATTGTTCTCTGCGACGCCAGTCATCACACGAACCGCGACTTACGTCTACGCTTGCGCCGAATGGATCGCCGACGCGTTTTGCGGTAAAGAACTAATGCTCGAGATCTACTCGCGGTTGCTCAACCCGACGAGTGTTTGCTTGGCCAACCATGTCGTGGATCTGTGCGCGGGCAAGTACGCGGGCGAGTACTTCGCTTGGAACTTTAACAGCGGCATGGCTGCCATCGACACCGTACTCTCTCACGTGCTCGGCCGCGACGACATCGTCATCACCAGCCGCAACATCTACGGCGGAGCCTACCAGCTGATCAACGATTGGTACGCCAAGCCCGGCAACCTCGACATCGCGGTTGAAATGTTCGATGGCTACTCGGCCGACGAATTTTCCGCCTGCCTTGAACGCACCAAAAAGAAACACGCCGATCGACTTGCTCAAGGCCGCAAAATTTACGTCTACTTAGAATCACCTTGCAATCCTCACGGTTACATCGTTAACGTCGCCACCATCTGCCGCCGAGCCCACGCCGAAGGCATGACAGTTCTGCTGGACGCTACTGTTGGCACTCCGTTTTTGCTGAAACCACTGCAGGAAGAAGACCCCGCCGAACGCCCTGACTACGTGATCCACAGCTACACTAAAGACCTGAGCGGTTGCGGTGCCGTGATCGCCGGCTGTGTGATCGGCCAAACCAAAAACATGTTTGCACCCAAAGGCTATCAAGGCGAAGTCAATTGGGACCAAACGATGTTTTGGAACGTCTACTACGTCAAAGGCGCTTTCCTTAACGCCGACGCGGCATTCGAAGTCATGCAAGGCATGAAAACGCTGCCCGTACGAATGCTGCGCAAATGCATCAACACCCAGATCCTCGCCCGCTTCCTTGACTCGCACCCCAGCATCACCGTCCACTGCAACTCGGTCGAAGACAACGACAACGCTGAATTTCGCGAGCGATACACGTACCTCGGACTCCCCGCGCCGCTATTTACGATCGACATGGGCGACATCCCGACCGACAACTTCAAACAGTTCTTCGATTCGCTCTCACCAACATTCGGCCACATGATCAGCCTTGGCCAATCCAACACGATCGTCAGCTGCCCCTCACTGACCACTCACTCGGAGCTCAGCGACGAAGCGTTACGCGAGGCTGGCATGAGCCCGACGACGATCCGATTTGCGATCGGCGACGAAGATCCGATCGACTTGATTAAGCACTTGATTCACACCGCCCGCGCCACGATCGATCCGGACGTTCCCGATTTCGCCGCCGGATTCATAAGCGAGTCCGAATCTAAAAAGCTAGTTCGCGACCTGTACCTGAACGCTCACTCAGCCCACATCACCGCCCAAATCGGCAACAGCGATTGGTATTAAAGAACTTCAACACTTCCACCCGAAAGCCGAAAGTTCAACAAAAACGCAAGTTTTCCGTAAGGAAGCGGCGGTTTCGACATCTCTATAGCGTGCTTGATATTCTTGCTGACAACCCAAATCTTGAGAAATCCCATGTTAAATAAACTACTGTTTGCTGTCGCGATCGCCACACTGCTTACCACCAACCTGCAAGCTCAATCTTCATCCAGAGGCGGGTCCTCTAGAAGCAGCGGGTCTTCATCAAGAAGCAGCGCCAACTCATATGCCTCCGCAGCTGCCCAAAAGGCACGCATGATGGAAAAAGAAGTCGACAAAATGGCCGGCAAAATTGCTCGATCTGAATTCGCGGGCATCAAACTAGACAAAACACAACGCGGTGTTCTCAAAGACCTCACCGAAACCAACTACCAGCAGATCATGAGCCTCACTAGCCAAATCGGCAGCATGATCCCATCAAACAAGCTTTCAAAACTACAACGGACTTACAAGAAAGAACTTAGAGAAGGCCAATCCGACAAAGACGCCATGGTCGTCAGCATGCAAGAGATCGACCTTCCAGAAATGACTCAAGAAAAAATCTTGATGATCGCCGATTCAAAGACACAGCTAATGAACAAAATCACGATGGGTGTCAAGGAAACTCTCAACGAAGAGCAATCCACGATGCTGGCCGAGAAGATGGCGATGAAAGAAGCAGAGATAGCCAGCAAAGCCGAAGCCATGGAAATGAAAGAAAAATCGATGGGAAGCGAAAGCAAGTAATTACTCGTAATCACTTGTAAATCCAAGCACAAACGGTTCGCCCCCTTCGGTGTAACGCCGCGTAATCGAAGATCCTAATCAGGAGCTCTTCGCTGACGCGGCGTTTTTTTATGCGCTGTCGCTTGGCACGTCAAAGACGCTTGGTTATTCAGAGCCGTCCGCCTTGTGAACGTCCACCGAGGGTAGCGCTACTTTCACGGAGGCAAAGGCGACTATGGGATCCTCGCTGACGCGGCGGGCTACCATTTACCCTGGCACTGCT
>JALZWN010000040.1 GCA_023300235.1 Mariniblastus sp. | reverse complement strand
CTTCGTCTTCCGCTTCGTCGTTAAACTTAGGATCAGGCACGAAATAAGTTCCCGATTTCAAATGAGCAAAAAACCAAACCCGAACGCGTAAGCGAGGGATTTAGCGGCACAAAATAATCCCTCGCTTACGCATTCGGGTTCGGAAAAGCGGAACTTATTCCGTGACAGTAACTTAGCCACTCAAACTCTGCCAATCAATCTACGAACAACCTAACAAAACGGGAACACTGACCAGTGCTCGGGCAGCGGAGCGGTTTGTTCGAGCGGGACACGATCGATCGGATGTTCAAACGCAAATGATTTTGCATGCAACGCGATCCAGCGGCTACGAAGATCGTCTGTCTGCGGACCAAATTCAATCTCTGAACGATACAGCGTATCGCCAACAATCGGATGCTGCCGCGAACTGGCTTGCAGACGAATTTGATGAGTCCGACCGGTGTGAAGCTGAATCTCCAGCAACGTCATCGCTCGACCATCCACCTTAAACCGTTCTTTGACCACATAATCCAACACCGCATGCTTGGCTTTTTCGTGAGTCTCTGGAACCATTTCGGACTTTGCTTGATCGGGAATCTTTCGCATCCAATCTTCCCAGCGGCCCTTATCCGCTTCGACGTTTCCCTGAACAACTGTCCAATACACTTTGGTAACTGTGCGATCACGGATTTGTTGACTGATGCGGTTGGCGGCTCGAACATTTTTGACGACCACCATCACGCCCGAGACTGGTCGGTCCAGCCGATGGGGAACCCCAAGATAAACCTTGCCGGGCTTTTCGTCACGAACTTTCAAAAAGCTCTTCACACGGAGTTCAAGGCTGTCGATTCCGGGCGGGCCTTGGGTCAACAAACCACCGGGTTTATTGACCAAAATCACAGCCCCTTGCTCAAGCAAAATATTTGGAGGAGGTAAAACGTTGCTCATGATTGTCTAGCTCGGCAAAAAAAGTGCGTCGCACAAAAAATTGATGTACTTGTAGGATGCCTTGATATTTTTCGTTAGCTTACCCAGCAGCTTCGGATCCAACAAATCCGCTTCGGTCAAACGTTTGGCGATCATGTGATCCTTAAGTTTTAGATCGTCAATCAACGGATGTTCCGCGTCGTAGCCGCGAGGGGGGCGTTTTAGGCTGGCTCCTTGGAAACTGGAACCACCTCGTTGAAACTCCGTCGTGATCGTTTTGGATCGCAGCAGCTTTTTCCAACGTTCGGGATCAGCGTCGATCAAATCTCGAATTTTATTGAGCTCAGGATTCGGCGGGCTCCAAATTCCAGCGGCAAAAAAAATCTCGTCCGGTGAAACATGAAAGTAAAAGCCTGGACAATGAGCGTCCTTACCTTTGATGTGACGAAAGTGGATCCCCAGATTGGTTTTGTAAGGCAGCTTGTTCTTGGAAAATCTCACGTCACGATAAATTCGCATGATCGAACCGCCAGATCGTTTTGAAACGGCTTTGAAGCACGGCGAGATTTTTCCAAGCGGCTTGACCATGTCTTCGACTAAAGCCATCGCCGGAAACAGTACCGATTTTTCGTAACGAGGTTTTTGTTCAGCAAACCACTCGCGATTATTGTTTTTCTCAAGCAGCCGAAGAAACTTAATGGTGTCTTTGGTGAACCCTTCAAACATGGCGAAAGCTCCTGAGAAAAGTCATGGTCGGTGCGTCGTGGCACGGCAGCTCGTGTTAGGGCACGTCAGCATAACGGTGCCACATTCAAACCACTATCCCCGCCGCGGTAATCCTTCGATCTTCTGGCGAAGTTGAGCAATCGGGATTGGCGGGACGTCGAACGCATTCGGTTGATGCCAAAAATCTCGCAAGCGTCGCGGCAATAAAAACTGTTGGACTTCGTTTTCCAGCTCCGCCAGCCATTCTGGCAAATCAACACCAACGCCGCTGGTCGAACGCAAGAACGCCTGCGATTCAACCTGCAATAGATCAAACGCCTTCTGAGACTGCCCCGTACGTGGCCGTTCCATCGCAGGCTCGACCAGTGCCCGCAATCGGTCGATTTGCAATTGATGAGCAAACTTGCCCTCCAGCCGACGTCCAACGGAGTTCATTTGAATTGAATATTTTTTACGCAGCTTCTGCAGCAGATCAAGATACTTTTCTGCTTCGCTACCAACCCGATCATTTAACGACCGACGCCACATTCGCGCAACTCCGTTGGCTTGTCGCCGGACGAGAATTCGATGCGCCCAAACGACCGGCTTGAGGTGCCAGCAGATTCGATCGTATCGCGAACGCAAACGCAAAAAATCCAAAAACGAATACAGCGACTCGCCGTGATCGGACTGCGTCGTGGTCGTGTTGTAGTCCACGTACTCATTAAAGTTCTCTCGGACGCTCTCCAAAACCAACGTCAAATACCGAACCGCAATATCCCGATTCAACTCCGACCCGAGTTCGTCGAACAATCGCAGGTCAGGACAGTTAGGCGAATCTTGAACTTGTTGCAGCCATGTATCAACGCCCTGATGCAAAATCGCTCGGACGTTGCCCAAGTGGAAAAACGACTGCGTGAACAAGCCTTCGCCGTAAGTTTTGATAAAATGAACAAGCCCTTCCCAATGAGCCGATTTGCGAACTTTTTCTAACACGCTCAACCGCAATGTTTTGCTGTGATCCAACCACATCGGCAACATCGTTTCCGTCAGCATCTCGATGCAGTCAAACAAAACGGTCCGCGCTTCGGCTTTGATTTCTTTTGGGTTCGCATCTGGATCTTCAAAGCGTTGCTTCTTCAGTTCCGCCGTGGACACTATTAACGCTTCAACCATCGACGTGTAAGCGACTTCAAAAATCTCGTCGAACTCCGTCACTGCTCCGCCACCAACTGGATTATTCCGTTCCATCTCCAGCGTCGTTTGTGTCAAACGATGCGATTCTTCGAACAGCCCGAGTGCCGGCATCTGTCGTAGCAGATCCAGAATTCCCGACTGCAAAACTCTCGCCCCTACAATGCTGGCCGGTTTACCGCCTTTGGACAGGGGAACGTACAACGGCGTTCGCGTGTGCAGGTATTCGACCAGCCCATCGAAATGCAGACTCACGAGTTTATCGTCTCGCAAAACCAACCCAGCAAAAACCCTAACGATCGGCATCGCGTCGTACACTGCCTCGCTCGCCTGGCTGCCAACATCCGCTTCGGCGTCCACGTCCAGCGGCTTATCACCCAGCAAATGATCGATCGCTCGGCCGACACCGGCGAGCATACGAATGGCGTTTTCGGTTTCGATGCAGGTGTTGATCGTATGTTCGAGCAACATGTCTTTATTGAGGCGTTGTTGGTCGTACTGGACCATCGCATCGCGGTCCGACCCGTTGACTTGGATTTTGTAAGCGTTGATCGACGCCAACAAAACCAGCAGTTCTTGTCGGTTATGCGAAGCCTGTTTGATCCAGTCATTTACAAAACTTCGCCGCTCGTTCAGCCAACCGCTCAACCGATCGTTCAGTTCCTTCGAATCTACCGTCGCCAGCGGAATTTTAGCGGCCACGCACCAGAACGAAGCCAACGTACCCAAAAACTCCAACCGATCCAAAACACGATCGACTTCCGCTTCCAGCGAATCGTCACCTAACGCAAAACCGCCATCGTGGACCTCGCCGTCGATTCCATCGTCAGTTGAATCGTTGTAAGTCACATCATCGTAGGCCGCGCGGAAAAGCTCGTCCGGCCCGTCATCTTGTTCGTCGTCAAAGATCTCATCAAACTCGGCGTACAAATCCGCGTCAGGCGAGAGCCGATCTTTGTTTTTCTTGAAACCCTCGGGAGCCAACGCAAAGTCAGGCACCTGCCAGTACTCTCCGGCATTGACTTCTAAAAAATCATAAAACTTGCGAATCCGCTTCCAAACCGTTTCACGTTCTTCCGAGTCCGCCGAACCAAGCATCATTTTTTGCTCGGCAATCCACCGGAACATCAAATTGTGGAACGAACTGTCACCCAGCTCCAACGGCACCAGATCTGATTGACTGATCCAGTGCACCAGCAAAGCTGAACAAGTTTGATAGTCTTGCCGTTGAATCAGCGCATCGATTACCAAAGTATAGGCTTTGGGCGAATCGAGAATCTCCGCATGCGGCGCCCAAAACTCCATATCCCCTGCGGCCGCACCGCCTTTATGCCACAGGCTAAGCGCTTGGCTGACAGTAGAAGCCGCTTCGTACAAATCTTCGGGATCGACCGCCCCGACGGCCGAGACTTCATGCGCGGCGTACTTCCGCCACCAATCCACGATCAACCGCATTTCCTTATCGGCGTCTTCGCGGATGTTATCGTTGTCCGTCGCCGCCGCTTCGCTGGTGATCCGCGACAACAACGCGAAGATCCGGTCCATGATATCCAGCAAATCAAACACGCGGTGATCGCGAACCGTGTTTTCCATCGCCGGGAACAAACTGTAGTTAGCGTCAAAACCAATGATGTTCCACGGGTCCACGATCGCGCCGCAACCGATGCCGGTTTTCAAACGCGAAAAAATCTTATGGACGTAGCTAAACGCTTGTTCCAAATCATTCGCTTCGATCGCATCGTGAGCGGTCGCCAGCAAACAATCGACTTGGCAATGAATCCTCGCCGAGGCAACCGGCACAATCCTTGATTGCTTCGCTGCGGCCTCGGGATATCCCATTCTCGCAAAAATCGTCGCCAACCGGCAATTCACCAACTGTATCGCTCGATGATGAGCCAGCCGCGCGTTCAAATCTTGGCGAACGGCGCCGAAGGGTTGATGTCGTTGCTTTGCTTCTTCGACCAATCGCGTTTGATGCGGTCCGTCAATGCTGCTCAACAGTTTCTTATAAAACTGATCGCGATAGCCCGCAATGACGGGGATCAGTTTGCCAAGTGTGGTGTTCGAATCGTAAGTGCTGGGCGAACTTCCGGCGATTCCCGAGCCCATCAGCATCGTACACGCCAGCGCCGACGCGGCCTCAAGCAACGCCTCGTCGTGCGGCACAGGTGGAGTTTCGGTCACACAAGCATTGATCCGATCCAACAGGGCCTCAAGCGTCACTGCGTGGAAAATAAAACGCTCGAAGTACCCGTCCAAATTAATCGTGTCGTCATCCCACTGACCAAAATGATGGTTCGGCCGTTGGTTGATCGGATGATCAAAATCAAATGCCCGTGGATCGACGGCGAGTTCTTGCAGTCGGTCGAGCGAAAACTCGGCGGCTCGTAAAATGTGTTCGTCGGTTGCTTGAATCAACCGTATCGTTTCGGTCAGCAAATCGTGGTAACGCCCATGAGCCACACCGACGCCTTGGATATAAACCGGCACCGGACGAAAACGCTCGTTCGGGTAAGGCTCATGCTTCTGTGATTCTAAAGTCGCCACAGGTCGATGGCCGGTAAAATCATTCAGCAGTCGCAAAACCGACCGCGCGAACATCACTCGGTCCACCTCGGCAAACGATTCCGCAGAATCCAACTCGCACAACCGAATCTCTTTCAGCACCAACTCGAACGTCCGTCCGACGAAAAACGAGTTCATCAGGATTTCAGTCTTCTGATGAAAAAACAGATCCCGATGAAATTTGAGGTACCGAGGCAACAGCACATCAAACGTCACCTCGATCGCAAATCGGGACTGCGAAGAATCGCGGAACGCCGAATTGTCTCGTTCCAGTTCAGCCAGTCGCTCGGTCAGTCGATCGCGAAAACCCAACGCCGTGCAACCGGTTAGTGGATGAACGCCATCGGTTGCCGAGTTTTCAACGGTTGTTTTTGAGTCCGACGCGTCTTCGGCCTTTGATTTTTCATCGGACTTGGCTGCACCATCGGCCGCTTCTTTGTTTTTAGTCTTTTGATCGGCAACCTCAGCATCGCTTGGAGCATCTTGACTGCTTGCTTTGCCTTCGGCTGGAACGACCGACAGCAGCCCAAAAGCGGCATCGAGGTTTTGAAAAAAGCTTGCGTCGAAAGATCCGTTGCCGTAGTTCAAGTAACCGAGAATTGGATCGATCGCAGAAAACAAGTCGGCTGGCATTTCAGGTTGTGGTGCACCCTGCGAATTCATACTCGGATCCAAGTTGGCGGTTTCGTCTGAGAGCTGTTTCACAATCCTCTTCCGCGAAGCATTTTTACTTTGTCGCGAAGTATTGAGATCAGCACTAAGCCAAAGTAAGTCACGAAAGACAAGCGGGAACTTAAGCGAGTCGTTTTTCGTGACGCAATAGCTGTCAAGTTAACAGTGGAACAACAACTCCCAACCCATTCATGGGCCGTCAAAACCGTTACTCCGCCAATTGCGTATCGTAAAAATCGAACGACAGACGGTCTAGTCGCGATTGCATCGTCCGTCGGTTTTGGCGACTAGTTTTTGTTTTACAAGGCGGAATCAAGCGCCATTGATGATCGCCGTGCCGTTTTTTCGCGCTAATCAGCCTCAACAACCCGCGCACGATCGGTAAAACACACGTTTTTATCTAGATCAATCGTGGAATTCAGCGATACTGTCGATACGAAAAGATATCTGCTTATCCACTGGTCGCCGTCAAAATGTAACGATCAGCTAGTTTGATCCGGAGCTTAGTTGAAAATGTTTGCTGGTAAATTTTGTTGCATCGCCAACCCATTCCAACCTCATGGAAACTCAATGAGTTTTTCAAAACTAGCGATTACTTTATTCGCAATATTCTCAATCGTCGCCGTTAGCAATTCGGCCAGCGCTCAACAACTTGCAAGCATCGGCCTGAAACAACAATGGTACACGCATAGCGGAGTCGCCGCTGGCGGAAAGCTGGCCGATTGGTACCTAGACATCGACGAAAACAGCGGCACGACCTATTTCGAGATCGCGGGCGGGACCTACTCCGAAACGATCTCCGAAAGAGACCTAAGATCCAACGGCGAACCTGTGGGAATTGAGTTCGGTTTGCGAATGGCAAACATCAAAGCCGAAGTCATGGCCGCTCGACTAAAAGTCGACACCGGCGAAGATATCGAAGTCGACGTGAACCAATACACGCTACCAAAATCAACGCTCTACACACAAACTGACCGCGGCGTTGTTCGCGCCATCGACGCAGAAACTGGCAAGGTCCATTGGAGCGTCAACGTGGGAGTTCCGAAAACCGAAAGCCTAGGCGTGGCTGGTAACGGTGACTACGTTGCGGTCATCAAGGGCAGCAAGATTTACTGCCTAAGCTCCGAAACGGGTGCGATACTCTGGAGCCGCCGCAGCGAGAGTGCTCCTTCGGCGCCGCCGGAGATTGATCAAGGTGAGATTTTCGTTCCTCTAACAACCGGTCGAGTCGAACGATTTAGCGTCGAAGACGAAGGGGTTAATACGGTTTCGTTTGTCGCCGGCGGATCTGGTGCGGTCACCTGTCGACCTGGGATTTCAGCCGTGACGATGTGCTGGGGGAACTACGGTGGAAAAGTCAGCGTGGCGGCTAGACGCTCAAACGCTGGAACACCCGGTTTTGAACTCAATACAAACGGGCCCGTGTTCGGGGTTCCCCAATACAAAGACGGCGTCTACTTCGTCGCATCGATTGATAGTTACGTTTACGCTTTGTCAGAACACCGAGGTTCTTTGCTGTGGGAAAATTCTACTGGTTTTGAAATAACACAAGCACCGTTTTGTTTAGGCAACCATGTTTACGTCATCAATGACACAAACCAACTCGCTCGTTTCGATGCAAAAACCGGTCGCCAGTCCGCGCAATGGCGAACGCCTCGCCCCGGCATTGGTACTTTTGCAGGAGCCAGTGAAACGAAGGTCTACACGATCAACAAACTTGGCCAGTTGAAGGTACTGGATCAAGAATCTGGAGCCGTCACCGGATCAGCTTCCTTGGGTGATATTACGTTGGCACTGCCCAACACCAAGAGCGACCGAATTTACACGGTCAATAAAGCCGGTACCATTCGTTGTTTTCGCGAAATCAAATCGATGAAGCCGTTTTACCATTCGGATGAATTCAAATCGATGAAGCCAATGATGAAAGGCGAAGGCGGATCGGGCACGAAAGGTAGCGGATCGGGTACGAAAGAAGGCGGATCGGGAACGAAAGAAGGCGGTTCGGGTACGAAGGAAAGTGGATCTGGCAACAAAGATAACGGACCCGGCCCCGACGATGACAACCCGTTCGGTGATGACAACCCCTTCGGTGACGACGATCCCTTCGGCGGCAATGACGAACCTAAAGAAATGGAAGACGGTGAAGGCGACGACGATGGGGACGACGATGGGGACGACGATCCGTTTGGTGATAACGACGACGATCCATTCGGGTAATCCCCAACTGGCGGGCGACACGAGGACAGTTCCTGCGTTTCGCGTGGAATCTTTTGAAGCATTGGGCATCAGAGGCTGTTCGTTTCGTACTCTCCAAACAAGCAGCGGTTGACGCCTGCGGCCAACTAGCCACAATGACGCAACAATTTCGTCAACCATTCTCTCGCACCGTAAGAGTCCATGAGCAAACAAGCTGAAGTAGCCGCCGCAGTCGCAGATCTAGATTTCGCAAACAAGAAGTACCAAATCGTTCTTGATACGTCCGCTGGCGAAATCCAACTCGACCTACTTCCAGAAGTAGCCCCTGAACACTGCAAGAACATGATCGGGCTGGCCAAGATTGGTTTCTACGACGGATTGATTTTCCATCGAGTCATCGCGGGCTTCATGCTCCAAGGCGGTTGCCCGAGCGGCACCGGAACTGGCGGCCCTGGCTACCAAATCAATGCCGAATTCAATCCAACTTCACACGTCGCCGGCGTACTTTCAATGGCTCGATCGGCAGACCCGAACTCGGCCGGTTCGCAGTTCTTCATTTGCTTGGCCGACACGCCTCACTTGGACGGTCAATACACGGCCTTTGGAAAAGCCACCGACGCCAGCCTAGACGTCGTTCAAAAAATCGGGGCGATGCCGACCAAGCCTGGCGACCGACCAGTCGAAGACGTGAAGATCAATTCAGTAAAAGTCGTCGAGATCTAAGCTGGCTGCCGACGCAGTCTTGAGTTTAGCGATTGCCGATTTCCAACGATTGACGATCGCCCAAAGGCGGTGGCGTTCAACAGAGCACCACCGCCCGCGATGGTTCGTGAACACTCGTTCTCCAACACTCGTTCTCCAAGACTCAGCGCATGCAATGCAACGTGGCGGATCGAATCTTTGGTCAAAAGCCCTGCTGGGTGGACCGCCTGTAGTTCAAAGAGCGGCTGAAATATCAGAGAGCGGTGCGGTCTCGATCGGCGCTCCCGCCTCCGCCTTCCGGCTCGTCGTTAAACTCGGCTTTTAAATTCTGCGAACAGCCTACCAACCAAGGAGGTCCGCACACATGGAAGCCTGACGCGTGAGCGAGGATTTCCAAAGTCACCAGGCAACGCGATTGTCGATTTCTTATGTTTTGGCGAAGCCCAAAAAAATGTGGTGATGGGCTTCCAGCCTGTCATGCGCGCAGGCAGTCTGGAATTCTTTCTAGCAGACCGATTTGTTGACGAAATCAACAGGCCCTGACGCGTCGGGCTACCATCGCACCCTGATTCAAGAACTAATTCACCCGAATCGACCCCATCCGGAGTAAGCCACCTCCGCTCCTAGCTTCTAGCTGAAACTAGACCACTAAAATCTGCGAAGAGCCGTTATCAAAAGGCTTGGAGATACAGATAGCCATCTTCTTTGTCAAACAAAGCAAAGATGCTGGCCCATTCACCGCCCCCACTACCGACCACCGTCACACGGTGTTGATGCAAAACACCGTTGGTGAAATCGATGCTCTTCCACCAAGTCGGATGCTCATCGAAAACACACGGACCGCCGTAATCATTTATGCCTGCGACGTTCGGCGGGGCATTAATAAACTGCTGTTCAAACTTAGCGAAAGCTTCATTGGCCGAAAGCTTAATCTTCCACATGTACTCATGGTCCATCGATGGACTTGGCGTCTCGTAAAACCTTTCGACCACCAAATCGTCCGGAACAAAGGGAACATACCAGCCCAACCTTTCATGCGAGCCAATCCCAGAACTGCACCCGCCGAAAACCACTAAAGCTAAACTAATAATTGCGAGTCTCATACTTACCACATGTCAAGATTATTCAAAGCGGGACAACGACCGCGATAGCTAGGCCGCAGTAAACGGAGTCACCAACGTAGCTCGCCGAGCTGTCCAATCCGTATTTTTTCATCCAAGGGGGCATCTACCGCCAAGAGCAATATAGCCATTTTTGGTCGGCAAAACACCAACTTCCATTGATTCGCTCTCCGTTATCCAATAGCGGGCATAGATTGCATTGGGAAGGCTTGCGTGTGGAATCCAGCGCGGCAGAAATTCAGAGTCATCGTCGAGCGAAACTGGCGTGCCTGAACTTGTGTAGGGTGGTCCAATCTCGGATGTGTGACCGCACAGGTACTGTTGGTCAGACGTTCTCCCGATGTACCCCCTAACGGTCAAACGCGATCTGATAAGAGTGGAGTGTTTCACGCGGGAGACCTGAACGAAGTAAGCCCCATCCTCGGTTTTAATTGTGACTGAATCAAGCAACTGTTCACGCTCGACAAACATCGCTAGAACGATCGCCACCAAGGCGACGGCTACCAGCACAAATCGGATGTTGAATTGAATACGAATCAGATGACCTCGAACTGCAGTCTGGATACCGTCTGCGATGCCCAATCGCTACTAACCATTTGGACAACAAAACCGCCTTGGCTCTGTCCAATTAATCCACCGCGGCATTGGCTTAAACGCGGCCCTCAACCACAAGAGTACTTTCGGTATTTTAGCGGCGAGGTTACGTATCGCGAGGTTTGCGAAGGTCACTCGCCACGGACCGTCGTCGGTGATTTGATTAATCATTTCTTACGACTCCTTAGCTTTTGGCATCAGTGGATGTCATCGTTTGCGTTTAAAAAGATTCGATTCAATATGGAGCGACTTTGGCACTAGCCTCTCTGATTCGTTGGCAGATCACGCTGCAAACATGTTTGCCGTCGGCCTAAGTCAGAGCCACCGCTACCGATTCCGCCTTCTGAATCGTCTTAAAACTTTGCAATTTTAATGATTCGCGCCGATCGAAATTTGCGGTCAGTCTTGTTAGAATACATGCGATTCTCTGTTAGAATAACACTCGATTCTCTAGACGGGGTCGATGCAAGATATGGGTTCGTCACGAAAGCCCTGCCGGCAACGCCTCCCCTGCCCTGTCAACTAATTCAGCAAAAGCCGCATCTGACTTCACTTCTAAACGCAGACCAAATCCGAGCCGCGACTGACCAACAAAGGTTCGGTCGCGCGAAACATAAAGCAACGCTAACCGCTTTGCAAATTCATAAAGGTAATTTTGATGGCCGACGAAGCTTCAGGACAAATTAAACAAGTCATGCAAGAAGACAGAGTGTTTCCGCCTGCGGAATCTTTTTCTTCCCAAGCCGTAATCGGATCGGTCGAGCAGTATCAAGATTTGTACGACCGCGCGAAGAACGACCCGAACCAGTTTTGGGGCGAGATCGCGAAGGAAGAAATGCATTGGTTCGAACCGTATCAATCCGTCCTTGAAGGCTCCGGCAAAGACGTCACTTGGTTTGCCGGTGGCAAAACGAACATCTCTTATAACTGCTTGGACGCAAACATCGCCGCCGGCAAAGGCGACAAAAAAGCAATCATCTGGGAAGGCGAACCGGGCGATACACGAACGCTGACTTACTCCCAACTGCATGCCGAAGTCTGCAAGTTTGCCAACGCTCTTAAAGGCTTGGGCGTGGGCACCGGTGATGTGGTTTCGATCTACATGCCCATGACTCCTGAACTCGCCATCGCCATGCTAGCTTGTGTTCGCATCGGGGCGATTCACAGCGTGGTCTTTGCTGGGTTTTCTGCTGAAGCGATCGCCGACCGAAACAACGATGCCAGCGCGAAGGTTCAATTGACTTCCGATGGTTTGTACCGCCGCGGAAAAGTGTTACCGCTTAAGGAAACCGTCGATCAAGCCCTCAAGAAATCACCGACCGTCGAGCATTGCATTGTTTTGAAGCGATGTGAGAACGACATCCAGATGACCGATGGCAGAGACCATTGGTGGCACGAACTGACTGAAACGGCCAGTGCTGATTGCCCGGCGACGCCACTGGACAGCGAAGCCACCTCGTTCATTCTTTATACCAGCGGTTCAACGGGTAAACCCAAAGGCATTCGCCACACAACCGCCGGCTACAACATTTGGACCAAGAAAACATTCCAATGGGTGTTCGATCATCGCGACGATGACGTCTACTGGTGCACGGCTGACTGCGGCTGGATCACCGGTCACAGTTACATCGTCTATGGACCGATGTCCAATGGTGCGACTTGCCTGATGTATGAAGGAGCCCCGAACCATCCGGCAGAGGATCGGTTTTGGGAGTTGGTTGAAAAGTACAAAGTCACGATCCTGTACACTGCTCCGACCGCCATCCGGGCGTTCGTCAAATGGGGTGATGAACACGTCGAAAAACATGATTTGAGCAGCCTGCGTTTGCTTGGCACCGTCGGTGAAGGCATCAATCCGGAGACTTGGATTTGGTACCATGAAAAAATTGGCGGCGGCAAGTGCCCGATCGTCGATACTTGGTGGCAGACCGAAACGGGCGGGATCATGATGAGTCCTTTGCCGGGCGCGATTCCGACCAAACCGGGAAGCTGCACCAAGCCGCTGCCTGGTATCGTGCCCGTGATTGTTGACGAGAGCCTAAACCCCGTCGACGCGAACCACGGCGGCATGCTTTGTGTGGCTCAGCCTTGGCCCGGTATGCTACGAGGAATCTGGGGCGATGAAGATCGTTTTGAACAGCAATACTGGGCGACCTACCCCGGCAACTACCTGACCGGCGATAATGCTCGTTTGGACGATGATGGTTATTATTGGATCATGGGTCGGATCGACGACGTGATCAATGTTTCCGGTCACCGGTTGAGCACGATTGAAGTCGAAAGTGCTTTAGTGTCTCATCCAAACGTCGCCGAGTGCGCGGCGGTTGGTCGGCCTCATGAAATCAAAGGCCAAGCGATCGCGGTTTTCATTACGGTCAAAGACGCAGAGGCCAGCGAAGAGCTGCGGCAAGAGCTGCGTTTGCATGTGCGAAAGGAAATCGGCTCGCTTGCGGTTCCTGATGATATTCGATTCACCGATGCGGTCCCCAAAACTCGTTCGGGAAAAATCATGCGTCGTCTGCTACGAGACATCGCCGCGGGTCGCGAGGCCGCTGGCGATACGAGCACGCTAGAAGATTTCAGCGTGCTGGCGAAGCTTCGTGAGAACGACGACTCGTAGCAGGACGAGATGATCGCCGCAGCTGCAGCGATGAAACAAGCGGCCACAGCAAGAGTAGGTCAAGAAAAGAAAACCGCGGACTGACATTTGTGTTGATTCGTGTCCATTCGTGGTTGCCAAAACAGAAACTGAGAAACCATGGCAAAGAAAAAAGGTTGAACAGACCCTCGAAGCTGTAGCCGGTTCGTGCCCAAAACAACAAATATCTCTACTTCTGAACAATTTTGGTGGTTTTGGCTAGATCGCAGTTGCTAAAAATCCGTTAAAGGTTTTTAATAGGAACTACTGGAAGCGATTTTTCGCACCAGTGTTCCACCAAGCAGCCAGCAAGCCAAACTTGAGCTCCCCTGTCTTATCGACAGCGTCCTCTTAGCCAGCAAGTGATCTTGGATCGACAACGCCGATCGTCGGTGTTTCATTATCCAACCCTATGCTCGTATCTTCCGACGTTGTGCTCGCGCATTTCGTGTCTTTAGACCGAGCCTAAGCTCTGAGAGGCTTAAGATGTCTACATTTTTTAGCGATCGTTCTTCGCGATTTACCAAGCGTTCGTCTTCTGGTTTTACTTTGGTTGAGTTGCTGGTCGTGATTGCGATCATCGGAATTCTGATCGGTATGCTACTGCCTGCCGTTCAAGCAGTTCGAGAAGCGGCGCGACGGATTTCTTGTGGCAACAACATCAAGAACCTTGCGTTAGCCAGCTTGAACTACGAATCAGCTCACCAACGCTTTCCTGCCAGCTGGGCTCCGACCGACTCGGCAGACGGCTGGTCAATCCAAGCTCAACTTTTACCGTACTGCGAACAAGCAAACTTGGAAAGCAATATTGACTTTGACAAAAGCTATAACGACGCAGTTCATTCGCAAGTCAATTTAGGCGGCGAACTAGTACGTCTGGCCTCTGCTCGTGTTCCCGTTCTGTTGTGCCCGTCGGAACCGAACGATGTTGTCCGCTTGGATGGAGACGCACCAGAACATTATCCGTTGAACTACGCTGGTAACGCTGGAACTTGGTTCGTATACGATCCTGGAACAAAGCAATCTGGTAATGGAGTTTGCACGACGTTCCGCGGAACCAAGTTCGGCGAAGTCACTGACGGATCAAGCAACACGTTGTTTTTTGCGGAAGTAAAAGCCTACAACCCGTATTTCCGCAATGTTGCCAATGCTGGCGATTTGCCAATGCCAACCAGTCCAGGTTCTGTTGCTGGCATGGGTGGCGATTTCAAAGCGACGACGGGTCATACCGAGTGGGTTGACGGGCGTGCACACCAAACCAGCTTTACCGGAACGTTTACTCCAAACACAATGGTGCCTTTCTCAGATTCAAGCACTGGCGAAATTTTGGACATCGACTGGACAAACCAACAGGAAGGCAAGAGCTCAACGGTTAAAACCTTTGCTGCAGTCACTTCCCGAAGCTACCACACTGGCGGAGTCAACACCGCTCGTGCCGACGGTTCAGTTCACTTCGAAAGCGATTCCATCGCTCTCAATACTTGGCAAGCCCTAGCGACCCGAAACGGTGGCGAAGTGCTTAGCGAGTAAGTCTCGCAAATGGCAGAGGCTTGAATTTGCCTCTAGCCAACGAATCGAAAAACACCGGAAACCACCAAGTTTGAATAGAGCTTGGTGGTTTTTGCGTTATGAATTAGCATTTACGCGAACAATACAAGCAAAACGCTGGCGAGACGATTTCTCTTGGGCAGTTTTCGCTGTTCAACCGTTTTTGCAGGCAGCCACCGGAGAGGAAAATGGACGGAACCGTTTCCAAATCACCGACAATCTTGATCACTCGACTTAGCCATATCGGCGATTGCGTTCTAACGCTCCCGATGCTTGATCGAGTCAAACAAATCTACCCCAACAGTAAAATCGTTTGGGCCGTAGAATCACCGACCCAGCAACTGCTCAGCTTGGTGCCCGAGATTGATCATATCGTCAAAGTTTCCAAAAACTGGATGACCAACTGGCGGCATTGGCGTAGCTTGCGAAAGGAATTGCTCAGCCACCGAATTGACATCTCGATTGATCCGCAAGGCATCTCGAAGAGTTCGGCGTTAGCGAGAATCAGTGGTGCTAAGACACGACTGGGCCTGAAAGGCCGATGGGGCAGAGAACTTTCGATGTGGTTGAACAATCAGTTGGTCGAAACAAATTCGTTGCACATCGTTGACCGGAGCGTTGAATTGATTGACGGGTTGGATGATGCTCGGCAAACCGAATTTCAACGAAGCGGTTTTGAGTTTAAATTGCCCGTTTGCCCCGATAGCCAATCTCAGATCGATCAATGGCTGGCCGAAAATCGCAAGCGAAGTTTGGAAACGGACGGGTTTGTTTTGATCAACCCGGGCGGTAGCTGGGCGTCCAAGCGATGGGAGGTCGATCGGTTTGGCGAACTGGCGGCCGAGATCAACGTCGAGTTTGGTTTGCCGAGCGTGGTGGTTTGGGCGGGTGATGAAGAGCGACAAATGGCGACTCAAATCGTTGCGAATTCCTGCGGGACGGCCGTGATGGCTTGCCCGACGACGCTACGCGAACTGGCGGCACTTGCCAAACGAGCCAATTTTTTTGTTGGCGGCGACACGGGCCCGATGCACATTGCCACTGCCGTTGGCACGCCCTGCGTGGGGCTGTACGGAACGACTCGCCCCGAAGAATCGGGCGCGTACGGCGATCAACATCAAGCCATCCAAAAATGGTATCAAGCAGGTTCTTGCCGCGAACGACGAAGCGCAGCCAACGACGCGATGCGAGACATTTCCGTCAGCGATGTGGTCGACAGCTGTCGTCTGCTAAAAAAGAAAATGAACACGATCCAATCAGCCATCGATAAGGTAGCTTAGCGTGGGATCCAAGAAAAAGTCCATTGACGCGCCGACTGCAGCGGCAGAGAAGAACGCGTTGGCCGGCCGGATCTGGCAGCCCAAGGTTTTCATCCAGGCCTTCGGGGCTTACGTGCTGTTGTGGTTTTCATTCGCTCCGGTGGCTTGGGCGCCACTGGCTTGGCTGGCGCTGGCGCCGTTGATTTGCTTGGTCTTGGACCCCACTCCCCTCTTGGGTCGTCCTTACTGGAAACTATACGCCGCCGGACTGCTCTACTGGTTGGCGACGTTTTACTTTGTGCCGATTCCTCATCC
>JALZWN010000039.1 GCA_023300235.1 Mariniblastus sp. | reverse complement strand
GGGATGTTGATTGAGGCAGATTTAGTCAGATTTGAAAAATCGTTCTAAGCCGTTTTGGCAATAGCCACGGTTTGGGTTTTCGTAAGCCGCGGCGATCCCAAAACCGCTCCTGGAGCCAACGGATCTGGTTAGCCTGCCGGTTGGCTCGAACTCATCTGAGCTGGCGAACCAACAACACTCGCCAAGCCTCGCAAAACTGGCTTGCTGGCTTCGCGGTGCATTGGCAACATCAACGTAAAGCATGTTCCTTTGCCAACCGAGCTATCCACGCGAATCTTGCCGCCGTGTGCGTCCATGATGTTTTTACACGCCGACAAACCGACGCCCGTACCGCCCTTGCCTGTTTCGTCTGGACCGGCTTTGGTTGAATAAAACGGCTCAAAGATTCGACGTAGTTTTTCTTGCTCGATGCCCGGACCAAAATCGCGAATGCTCAAATCGACTGTTTTCGTTTCGACGTTTGTCTTGAGCTTAACAATCAACCGGCCGCCGTCTTGCATTGCTTGACGAGCATTGATCATCAAGTTCATTAGCACTTGTTGCAGCTGGTTGCCGATGACCGGAACATCTGGCAGGCCGGCTTCGTAGTCGTATTCGATCGCGATGCGGTATTTTTGCATTTCGCGTTCGAGCAACACCATCGATTCATCGATCAACTTTTCTAGGTTCGTCATCTCAAACTGATTGCCTCGATTCCCAGCCATTCCTAAAACGGCCTTCGTGATTTTCGAAGCTCGTTGGCCAGCTTTATCGATTTTGGCAAACGCTTTGTCACGAGTTTCTTTGTCTTCGTATCGCATTCCCATTCGTGCGTAGTTGACGATGGTCATCAAAACGTTATTGAATTCGTGGGTGGTGGTACTGACCAGTTCACCCAACGCCGTCATCCGCTGCATTTCGCTTAAACGCTTTTTGAGCGCTTCGTTTTCTTGCTGCAAGCGGAGAGTCTCTGGCGTTGGGGAGTTGCTCATGGAATTGTTCCTTGCGGTGGCGTTTGGATGTGAAAAGGAGAGACAGGCGGTGGCGCAACAAAATAAGATTCTGATGCGGGCTAAGATTGCAGTTAATGGCTAGGCGAGCTTGCTCACGTGGGGTTCTACTATCGCGAGCGTGTGAAGAGATTATCGACCGATTCAGAGACGCTTCTAAAATGGTTATTTCGATATCTGACGTTATCGGGTTATTCGCTGTGAGAGCGACTTAAAGGCAAAGAATCACGGGGTTCCAGGCTGTTTTGAATTTGTCACGATAGGGGATCTTGAACCGATTCCTGCCGCTATCGTCCTTGCCATTTGCCAAGCTTTCCTATTTTGTTTACCGGCATCTGCGTTTGATTGTGTAGCGGCAGTACCTTCAACGTATCTTCCGCGCACGGTGGGCTGGAATCGCCATCGTTACTTTTGTTGCTTTTGAGCGTCCCAAGCGAGGTAGCTGAGTGTTGATCCCAATGCGTCGCGACAAACAAAAAAGCGTCGCTCAAAAGGGTTCCGCGATAAGCTCTTAATCTCGGTACCAGCATCGCAAAAACTGATGCCAGCGGCTGGGAGTTCCTCCGCTAGTTCCGATCGACGCATCGTCGGATCCCTCTTCCCAGCGACTCCAGATGTTTGGCAGGACAACGGTTTCCATCGAGATCAATTGGATTTGCTCGTTAGCCAGCCATTCGTTGGCGGCGATAACTGCCGCTTCAAAAGATTCGTGGACGCCCGGCGTTAGAACACCGGGGGCTTCGATTTGTTTGGGCACAAAGTCGCGGTACTTAAGCATAAGAATGTGTCTGGTTTCTAAAGTGTTGAGTGGGGGCTATCAGTTTAACGGGTAGCCGGTAGGCGTCGGTGTTTTTTGAGATGAACCCGAAGCACGGTCGCCTGCTGGTAGTCCGTTAAACTGGATCGAGCTATCTACTGGCCAGTCGTAACCCAAGCAAAAGTTCATTCATGGCTTGTTCGTCACGATGCTGCGGTAAGGAAGTCGCCTCAAAAGCCGCTGCCATTTTAGCTTCTAAGTCGATCAATTGTTGACGGTGGAAGTCCCAATCTAAATCAGGCAATGCGATTTTTTCTTTGGTCTTTTGAGCGATCAAGTCCGGAATGAAATCCAAACCATGGGTCGCATACAGCTTGCGAATATCCGTTTCAATTCGCCCGTGATCCATCAAGTAAATTCCAGTCAGGAGCGCCCGATAACCTCGTCGTTCTGATCGGCTTGATCTTCGATTTGTTCAGGGATGGCATACAGCGACCAATGTTGCCCCGCCGTAGGGATAAAAACCCCGCGAACGTCGTCGTCCGATTCGTCATTGGACAACCCGAATGCCTTGGATCCGACGAGGCATCGATAGATCACCTGCGGTTGGAACCCATCAGCAGACTGGTCTGAATGAGACGGCCACTTCGCCAATGCCATGTCGATCTCTTGCCGGCGCAGCGTTAGCTGGCCGAACGCCGCATTCAGTTCCGCACCATCGTTGAATCGGATCAAATACGGGAGTCCCTTGTGAGGCGGGCATTTGATGACGATGCCAGCGTTGCCGGGCTTTTTGAACTGGTCGTCGGAATTGATGATTTGAATCGAATCTTGCAGCACTACTTGCGTACCGGCTGGGATGACGAAGTTCGGCGATGCCGATTGGATTGATTTATTGCTCATATTTGCCGGCGACGCCTTTCTCAGCGAGCGGTTTCGGTTATCTTTGCTCAGATGAATGAAATCAAAAAACTGCACGTCGCCAAGTATTCTGCTGCTGGCGATCTGGAATCTCAAGACCAAGTTGAAATCACAGCTGAAATGGCTTCGTTGGTAAGCCACTTCCAAGACAAGTTTAAACGCTTGTCAGGTGACTTGGATTTGCCGCTAGAAGAAATAATCCCAGGCGACGAAGATTCGTTGGTGTTGCGAATTTGCTCTGAGGGCACCGCAGCCTACGTGATCTACTATTACTTGGATAATCCGATTGCTGCGTCGTTGGTGTTGGCCGGTAAAAATGAGGAAGTGGAATTTGAAATCATGGCGACTCTGCGATTTCTACTCATGGTCGGCGATGACGATGAAGAACCTGATGAAGCGGCAATCGACGCGATTTTGGCAGCCGCCGAGTTTGATTTTGAGGCGATCGACGATCGGCCGATCACTTATCAAGTTGTATTGGATGATGACCTCGAAGTGGCCACACAGGTTCAGAGTGTGATGGATTCTGATGTAGCCGTGGCGACGGCGTTTATCCAGCGATCCTAGGATGTAGTGGGTCAGGCTACGAGTCCTGAAGCATGAAACCACCGCAAGCAAAAGAAGAAACACTAGTGTTACAAATTTTTGCCCAAGTTCATCGCTACTTTTGTGCTGAGCTTCGAGCATTCAAAAAACAAGGCCAACGATTTCCATCGTTGGCCTTGAAGAGTTTTGTACTTTGATCGCTAGAAACTAGATCAGCTTCTTGCCATCGAGCATTTCAATTACCTTGGCGACGCAATCTTGTGGTGGCAGCGTCGAAGTATCCAACACCAAATCAGCGTTTGCTGGATCCTCGTAAACCGCGTCCGATTCGGCCATTTCCTCTGGGCCACGCTTCTTTGCAGACTCGTTACGACTGGCAGCCAATTCAGCAGGAGCCGACAGGTGCACGACAAAGAAGTTCTCTTTTCCGATCACTTCACCAGCTCGTTGACGATCGATCTCACGTGGTGACACCAATGAGATCAACGAAATCAAACCAGCTCGGTTGAACAGTCGAGCCACTTCGGCGACGCGGCGAACGTTCTCACTACGACCGTCGGTTGAGAAGTTCAGGTCGCGGTTCAAGCCCATACGGACGTTCTGGCCGTCCAGCACCTTGGTTGCTCGACCCAAGTCAAACAAGCTTCGCTCGACACCGTAAGCCGTCGTCGATTTACCTGAACCTGGTCGACCGGTGAATAGGATCGTGACCGGCTTCTGGCCAAATCGAGTCTCACGCTCTTCCGGCGTCACGGCACTGATTTCACGTGCCAGCGTGGAACTCGCCGGAGATTCATCCCACCATGCACCCGTGTTATCGTTGGTGCGTTTGTCCAGAATCATTCCCGCGGCGACGGTGCCGTTAGTCAAACGATCGATCACGATAAACGCGCCGGTTGACTTGTTGTTGCGGTAACGGTCAAAGGCAATTGGCTGGTTCAACGAAATGTTTACGCGGCCGATTCGATTCAATTTCAAGGAAGTCGCTGGTTCGGACTTCATCGTGTTGACGTTCACTTCGTATTGCAAATCTTGGATCACACCAGGAACGGTTTTGGTGGTGTGTTTGACCAAGTACTGCTTGCCGGGAACCATCGCCTCATCGGCCATCCAGACAATCATCGCATCGAACTTCTGTTCGATCTTAGGCATGTTCTGAGGGCGAACGATCATGTCGCCACGGCTGCAATCGACTTCGTCTTCGAGCGTTAGCGTGACTGACTGAGGAGCATGAGCTTCTTCGAGGTTGCCATCGTAGGTCACGATTTCTTTGACCTTTGATTTCTTGCGAGAAGGCAATGTCATCACTTCGTCGCCAACTCGGACGATACCCGAGCTAATCGTGCCGGCGAAACCGCGGAAGTTGATGTCCGGGCGGATCACAATCTGAACTGGCATGCGGAAGTCTTGCAAGTTCCGGTCGCTGCTGATGTTGACGGTCTCCAAGAAGTCCATCAACGTGCTGCCGTTGTACCAAGGCATGTGTTCGCTGCGGTCGACCAAGTTGTCGCCCAACAGTGCGCTGATTGGAATGAAGTGCAGGTCCGGAATGTCTAGGCGAGTCGCAAAGCTCAAGTACTCTTTTTTGATCTCTTCAAAACGATCTTCGTTGTACTCAACCAAGTCCATCTTGTTGACCGCGACCAACACGTGCTTGATGCCAAGCAGCGATGCGATAAAGCTATGACGCTTGGTTTGCTCCATCACACCGTGGTCATGCCGAGCATCGATCAGGATGATCGCCAAGTCAGCCGTCGACGCACCGGTGGCCATGTTGCGAGTGTACTGAATGTGTCCGGGCGTGTCCGCAATGATGAACTTGCGCTTGGTCGTGCTGAAGTAGCGATAGGCAACATCGATCGTGATGCCCTGTTCGCGTTCGGCTTCCAGTCCGTCGGTCAGGTTGGCCAGCAACGCCGGGTCAAAGCCATCGACTTTTTCGCCGCTGGTCAAATTCGAGCCGGTCTTGATCTTTTCCAATTGATCTTCGTAGATCATCTTGGAATCGTACAACAAGCGACCGATGAGTGTGCTCTTGCCGTCATCCACGCTACCGCAAGTCAAAAAGCGGAGCATTTCCTTGTGCTCGTGCTGAGCAAGGTAAGCATGGATGTCGGAGGCAATGAGTTCAGATGCGTTTGACATAAATCTGGTGTGGTGTTTGATTTGCTGCGGAGAGATCGCGAGCAGGGAAAGCTCGTGAATAGGTTCGCTTCAAAACTGCCTTTATGTTTTCGAACGGTTTTCGAAAGGCTACAGGTCTCAAAGCGAGAGGGATAACGGGACTGGGTTTAGAAGTAGCCTTCGGCTTTTTTCTTTTCCATGGATCCTTCGTCATCGTTGTCGATCACACGACCTTGTCGCTCGGACGTGGTGGTCAACAACATTTCCTGGATGATGTCCGGTAGCGTGGTCGCTTCTGATTCGACGGCTCCGGTGAGTGGGTAACAACCAAGCGTGCGGAAACGAACCATCTTTTCGACAGGCTCTTCGCCCGGTTCAAGATTCAAGCGGTCGTCGTCGACCATGATCAAAACACCATCACGCTCGATCACTGGTCGCTTCGCTGAGTAGTACAGTGGGACGATCGGAATCTGCTCGAGGTGGATGTATTGCCAAATGTCCAGCTCGGTCCAGTTGGAGATTGGGAACGCGCGGATGCTTTCGCCTTGATTGACTTTCGCGTTATACAAGTTCCAAAGTTCAGGACGTTGGTTCTTGGGGTCCCAGCGATGCACGGTGTCACGGAATGAGAACACTCGTTCCTTCGCGCGAGACTTTTCTTCGTCGCGACGGCCACCGCCAAAGGCAGCATCGAACTTGTGTTTGTTCAACGCTTGCTTGAGGCCTTCGGTCTTCATGACCGTGGTGTGCTTGCCACTAGAAACAAGCGGATCCAAGTTCAACGCTCGGCCTTCCTCGTTGATATGGCTGATGACTTCCAAGCCGAGTTCCTTTTTCGTGTACTCGTCACGGAACTTGTACATGTCTTGGAACTTCCAAGTCGTATCGACATGCATCAGCGGGAATGGCGGTTTGGCGGGGTAGAAAGCCTTCATCGCAAGGTGCACCATCACAGATGAATCCTTGCCGATCGAGTACAGCATGACCGGGTTTTTGAACTCGGCAGCGACTTCGCGGATGATGTGGATGCTCTCGGCTTCCAGCTGTTTTAGATGGGTAAGTTGGTATTTTGATACGGACACAATAGTTCCTCAGATTGGTATTGAGCGGCAATAATAGTTGGCTGCCATACAGGCCGCAAGACTTTAAAATCCGAACAGAGCCGCCTTAAAGTATCCAACTCCGGCTTTTTACAAGTAAAACAGATGAAGGACTGCCTGTTTAACGCCTAGGAGCAGCGGTGGACACATGCTAGGGATAAGCTGCGGTTCCAAGTATGTTCCTGGCAATGGAGTCTCTGGCTGTCGAAGGAGGCCTTTTGCGGCAGGGAATGCCGAGGCTGCCGATGATAGTTCATCGGGCAATAAAGAACGTTACTAACATACAAACCCAGACAACATCCAAAAAATGCCAATAGCTGGCGCAATGGTCCACCGCCCAGTGACGCTCGTGGTCATATTTGTCGCGGCCAGCTTGGTAGATTACGTAACCTAGGAAGATCATGCCCCCGGCCACATGCAGCACATGGATGAACGAAAGCGTGAACGACATACCGTAGACTTTCATGGATCCGTCGAGCTTGCTGAAGTGCTGATTCAGCAAGTCCATCATCCCGAAGCTCTGGATCCCAACAAAAGTGACTGCGGCCAATAAGGCACATCCCAGCCACATCCGCATTTTGGATAAATGTTGTTGCTGCACCGCCCAGACCGAACGTTGCAGGAAATAACTGACCAGCAACAAAACCACAGTGCTGACCCAAAACGAAACGGGCAAAACCAAGTCGGTGTATTGTTTGGGGCCACCCGCCAATGGACTGCCCGGCAGAGCATCAGGATGGCCGGTGAACGCTTGCCGGCGGATGATCAAGTACGTGATCATGCTGGCGATAAAGAACATCGCCAGCGAAGCGAGGAATAAATAGAACACAAGCTTGGCTTGGTACAGCTGCTTACGAGCAGGAATCAGAGTGATGGAGTTCTTTAGCATGTTCGCTCTTTCCAAACAGTCTGATGTGCACACAGAGCGTAATGCTCACAAGGACACGTGATGGTTGAAAATAATTCGCGTCATTCCATCGAACGCGTTAAATTGGACGCTACTCCGGAGGCTGAGCAACTTCGTTCCGCGGAAAGTTATCAATCGAGTTTTGGTAGTGCCCAGTATCCAGCAATGTTAAACCGATAAACAGCGCCGCGAATAACGTCGACGACAAGAAAACGATAATGTTGAACTTTTTGTCCCACCACATGTGCATGAAAAACGCACAGACCAAAAACGCTTTGACCGACGCAATAATCATCGCCACTGGAAACGCCAAGTCAGCTGGTAAGTTCGACTCAGGCCAAACGGCCGACGTGGCGACGGTTAGGACGGTCAAACCGATCAATGAACCGAAAACAGCAAGCAATAGCTTGATGGATGCGGGGTGGTTGAATCGTGGCAGGTCGTTGTGTTGGTCAGCCATGGTTAGCTCAAATCTATCTTTTGAAAACAAGCCGTTAAAAGGAATGTCTGGTTAGGAACGTCTGGTAACGGCTCGTTAAATGGTGTTCGTCCAGCGATAGGCGATTGCGGCCTAACGCTTATCAGTTAATTGCTTAATCAATCAAGTACAGCAACGGGAACAAGTAAATCCAAATCAAGTCGACCAAGTGCCAGTACAGGCCAACGTAGTCAACCGGACCAAAGTAATCTGTCCGCCAGTGCCCAAGAAGGCAACGCCAGTAAACCCAAGCCAAAGCAATGATGCCGGCGATGATGTGAATCGCGTGCAAACCGGTCATGCAGTAGTAAATACTGAAGAAGATCTTCACGTCTTTGCTCAATGACTTCGGATCCGGATGATGCTTGTCGTAGGCTTGCTCGTGGTGTCCACCGTGACCGTGGTCGCCTTCGGCGTGTGCGTGGTCACCTTCTTTGTGGTCGCCATCGTGACCGGCTCCGGATTTTTCGTCATCGATGGTCATCGAGACCATGTGAATGTTTTGATCGTCATGTTCAACCGTCACCGCCGCGTGTGATTCATCACCATGATCCATGATGGCTTCCATGTAGCTATAGCCAGCGAAGACACCCAAGAAGTAACCACCGACGGTGATCGCCATTCCGAGCATCAATTTTGAAAACACAGTCTTCTTCGTCAGCAAGCCAACAATACTGGCAACAGAAAATAAGACCAGCAAGATAGCGGGGATCATGCTGATCCAGATTAGATAATCTGAAATGCCGGCGATCATGGTTGGTTCAGGGTGTTGGTAATTCAAGGCAAACAAGCTACCCGGGAAGATACCGATGTCCCATTTGTGACTGTATTCAATCGCCTTGACGCCCAAGAACATCGCCGCACAGACCATCGTGATCAAAATGTAAATGCCACAGTTCTTGTTGCGGCCCAGTTGAGCTGCACGAACGGCCAAGGCCATCGTCAAGCTACTGAACAACAACACAATCGTGTTCAAACCACCCAAGTACTTGTCCAAGAACACATGTGCCTGGTCAAAGATTTCAGGATGGTGATTTCGGTACAACGTGTACGCTACGAACAAACCACTGAAGAACAATACTTCGGTGACCAAGAAGAGCCAAATGCCTAACTTGCCCGAATCGAATTGCTGCTCCGCACTATCGAAGTGATGAGCAATGAATTCACCGTGGTCGTGGTGATCGTCGTGTGCTGCGTCTGCCATTTCAGGTTCCAATGTTATCCAGCTTTGAACGGGTCAAGTTCCGGTTCTAAGAGGATCGTATCTTAATTTATTGCTCGGTAAAAATCAGTAGCTGATCCACCAAATTGATGGATCAGCTTAGGTTAAAATCTTGTTCAACTGAGTGCCTCAGCCGCCTCTAGAACTAGTGATGCACTGGTTCTTTGCGGGGTGGTACTTTTGCTGGATCCGCGAATTCGCGGGAGATGTATGTGTCCAGTTCCTCATCGTAAACCAACGCATCAAAATCGTATGGGTCGTTCAAGATAGGCGTGTGGGTAAAGTTGTGGAAGTCCGGCGGTGAGCTGGACTGCCATTCGAGTGAAGCAGCTTTGAATGGGTTCGCACCAGCAAGCTTGCCGTAGAAAGCGGCGTGAACCAAAACCAAAAATGCTCCCAAGATTCCAAAGCCCAGCACAAATGCACCGATCGTCGAAATCTGGTGGAAAATCTGAAACTCAGGGTCGTACTGAGCATAGCGTCGTGGCATACCACGAGCACCCATGACGAACTGAGGAAAGAAAGTTACGTTGAAACCCACAAAAACCAAGAAGCAGCTAACGCGGCCCAGAGTGTCGTTGTACATGCGTCCGAAAATCTTTGGCCACCAGTGGTACAAACCACCCAACAACGCAGTCAGTGTTCCACCAACCATTACGAAGTGGAAGTGAGCCACTACAAAGTAAGTATCGTGCAGGTGAATGTCGACTGACAAGGCACCCAGGAACAAACCTGTCAAACCACCGATACCGAACAGGAAAATGAACGCGAGGGCGTAGCACATCGGAGTATTCAACAGGATCGAGCCTTTATACAGCGTTGCCAACCAGTTGAAGACCTTCACTGCCGAAGGAATCGCAACCGTAAAGGTGATCGCACTGAAAATCAGAGTCATCACGACCGATTGGCCACTGGTGAACATGTGGTGTCCCCAGACCAAGAAGCCCAGCAATGCAATCGCGACGCTAGAAAATGCGATGAAACTGTAACCAAAGATTCGCTTTTGGCTGTAGACCGAAATCAATTCGCTGATCACCCCCATCGCCGGCAGGATCATGATGTAAACCGCCGGGTGACTGTAGAACCAGAAGAAGTGCTGGAACAAGACAGGGTCACCGCCGTAACGCGGGTCAAAGATACCAATGTGCAACGTGCTCTCGGCGATCAGCATCAACAGTGTGATACCCAAGACTGGCGTCGCCAAAACCTGAATGATCGCAGTGGCGTAAAGCGACCAGATGAACAACGGCAATTTAAACCAGGTCTGCCCCTTGGCTCGCATGGTGTTAACGGTGACTAGGAAGTTCAAACCGGTGAAGATCGAGCTAAAGCCAAGGATGAACGCACCGAAGGTCGCGTAAATCACGCCAGTGTCAGTTTCGATACTGTAAGGCGTGTAGAACGTCCAGCCAGTGTCCAAACCACCGCCGAACAAAATCGCCGCAAGCAAACAACCCGTACCAATGATCCAGAGGTAGAAGCTCGCCAAGTTCATGCGAGGGAACGCAACGTCTTTGGTGCCCAGCATCATTGGCAACACAATGTTACCGAGTGCACCTGGGATACTTGGGATGATGAAGCTAAACACCATCACCGCACCGTGCAGCGTAAACATTTGATTGTAGTCGGCATTGCTTAGTTTGCCGTAAAACGGCAGGCCTTGACCGTCAAACGAGAACAGATGCGACCGCAAAACCAGTGCAAAGAAACCCGCCAAAAACAGCGCGATCGTCACACCGATCATGTACATGATCCCGATTCGTTTGTGGTCTACGGTGAATGCCCAAGAGGCAAAGCCTTTTGAGTGATTAAGGAACGTCGTTTCCGGTGTTCCAAAAATCTTGTTTCGTTGTGTTTTATCTACCATGGTAATAACCTTTGATAACGCTGGTTAGGCAAGTTTTTGATTTCTAAACAGGGTCGGCTGAGCAAATTACTCGGCTGCTGCTGGTTTCTCTTCCGGCAAGTCTTTAAGTTTTTCGCTGGATACTGAATCTGGATCTTGTAGGTACCGTAAAAATGCGATGACGTGATCAATGTCTCCGCCAGGGGTTTCGGATAGAATACCCTTGAATGAATTCATTTTTGAAATCGACCCTTCGGCACCAAAGCCTTCTACGATCTTTTTACTAGGGTACAGAATCGATTCTTTAATGTAGGTCTCGTTGGCTTTGAATGCCTCACCACCAGCAGTTTTTCCTTCGCGATTCCAAGTCAGGTTCAATGCAGGTCCCGTGCCGGCAATGCTGTTGATGTTGTGGCAACCAGCACAGTGAATCTTGTACAAGTGCTCGCCATTTTCCCATGCCGAGTACTCAGGTTTTTTCCATTCAGTGTTGGCTAGTCGATCTTCTTGGCTCACATGGACAATGCAAGCCGTTCGCATTTTGCTATGACCGTCACCGCAATACTCGTTGCAAGACAAGCGGTATTGACCGGCCTTGTTTGGTTCAATGTACGCCGTCGTGTAGCGACCAGGAACAATGTCCTGCTTTTGCCGGAACGCAGGGACGAAAAAGCTGTGCAGCACGTCCTTGGATTGCAACTTCAAGACCACTGGCTGGTCTTGAACCAAGTGCAATTCACTGGTCGTATCGCCGTTCGGATAGATGAATTGCCAACCGTACTTGTAAGCGATGACTTGGATTTCTTCGGAGTCGGTTTTAGGTACCTTCATCTCCCAGAACGTTCCCGCTCCTTCAACGAACATGTACACTAATAGAATACTTGGCAGCACTGACCACAAGATTTCGATGGTCGTGTTGTGAGACGAACTTGGTTGTGGAGCGATCACTCCACCCTTGCGACGGTAAACGATGCAGAAGTAAACCATCACCGCAACGATGGCAACAAAGAACACCAAGGAAATGAAGAAGATGTCCATGTACAGGCTGTCAACGCTTTCCGCGTAGGTTGAGGCCTGTTCAGGAAACCAATAAGCCTGATTAAACGGATTTGATGTCTCGATTTTTCGCTCAAGAACATACTCAGGCACAGTTCCGCCGAGCGATGAGTCAATCACGCGTTGCTTAATCGCGAGTTGCTCTAGGGCTTCAGTTGACTGTAGGGCCGTCAAGGTTGGAAATTGCCAGATCATAATCGTATTCTTATCTATCAACTAAAAAATTGATGTCGTTGTTTTGGTTTCACCACCGTTAGGTCGCTGGTTCAACTACCTTCGTCTTGTTTGTCTCGTCATTCGCCCTGTTGGAAAATAACCAGTAGGGAACTAAAGTTGCCAGCATCACAATCACTGTGATTGCAGCACCGATTTTCATGATCAACATGGATTGAAAGTTGTACTGTCCGCTGGACTCGTCGTACACGTAGCATCCAAGACCGTAGCTAAGCCAGTTGATCGGTGAACCGATTTTGCCCTCGGCCGATTCGACCAAAGCTTGCTCAATCGTGTCTGACTCGTACTTTAGGCCGTGGATGTAACGAACGATCTTGCCCTCGGGCGAAATCAAAATAAACACCGGAGGATGCGAGTAGTACTTTTGTCGCGCGATGTAGCGGTAGCGGAAGCCACAGGCGTCCGTCAATTGTTTGATCGCGGCTTGCTTGCCCGTCATGAAGTGCCAACCATCTTCGGTGCCCGGTTGGTTGTACTGCTTGACGTACTTGTCTTGGGTTTCGCGAAGGCGAATGGTTTGTTCGTTGGGGTCGATGCTGATCGAGATCATTTGGAAGTGGTCGTCAACCTTGAACTTCTTCGCGACCTCACGCAATGTTTGCGTCATGTTTTTCAGCTGCGTACTACACAGTTTTGGGCAGTCCGAATAATTGAAGGACAGCATCACAGGTTGCTTGCCATCAAACAATGAACCCAGTTCAGTCAGCACACCATCGGTATCACGGAACTGCAGCCCCATTGGAATCATGTCGCCGGTTTTTGAATCGACGCCGATGTTCTCGGCGACCTCTGGCTTTTTGCTGCGGAAATCGTCTTCGTTGGTGTCGGCTTGATCAGCACTGACAACACTCGGCAAACACGCCATCACTACGACGATGCAGAACTGCTGCAGTCGGAGGACAGGTCGAGTTGTCGAAGTGAAGGTCATAGGGTGGTCAGGGGGGTAGTGGTCAGGTCGGCGAGGGTCATTAGGTTTCGCTAGGTCCCTCGGTTGCGTGTTCCAGTTACTCGATCAACAGGTGTGACAGGCTGGTAGCCTGTCGTACGAATGTTTGTGGGTTACTTGCCGTATTTGCTGACGACGGCCTTCATGGCGTCGTCGATACTCTTTGTTCCTCCGCCGCCGGCCAACAAGGCCTTCTGATCTTGGATCTGCTGGTAAGACGGTTGGCTTGTCGGCCCCGCTTGGTTTCTCTGGTCAAGAACCGAGTTTTGCCAACGATAAGCAACACCTTGAACGAAGTAGATCGTCATCAGCGTAACCAATGCAGCGATCGCGCCCGTCAAAACTACGGCAGACGTGTTGATGTCGTCGTAGGCTGGTGGTTCAGTGTTGTTGTGGTCACTCATTGTGTTTCGCCTTGTAAATGGTTTGCCGGCGTTGGTTTGCCGGCAAAAGCGAGGTGTTTGGTTGTGTTAATTGTAACCTTCGAAAGCTCGTCCTCTGGGGACAAACTGTCCCAGTTAGGTGAACGTTTCGAAGCTAGTTAGTTCGATTAGGTGGCCGTTTTAATGAACCTCGTGGTTCAATGCTTCACCAAGCCGCGGATCCTTCAACGGAACCAAAGCCCGGTCGCCAGCGATCCAGCAGAACAGAGCAACGAACAGTGCGGCCATTCCAATTCCGCAAGCAAGGTCGCCGATGGCTGCGAGTCCCGTGAACGTAAAGCTCTCGTTGATGCCCTGGTGCAATGTTCGGCCGTACTCAGGCATCACAAGCCAGTAGTGATCCAGCCAGTGCAAGCAGAGAATCCAAATCGCTGAGAACGTCAGCAACTTTTTGTTTCGACGAAGTGCTCGGCCCATCAGCAAGAAGAACGGAACGAACAAGTGTCCGATCAACAAGACATAAGTCATCGGCTTCCAGCCAGCACCGTTGATTCGTGGGTTGTACCAAAAGGTTTCTTCCGGAATGTTCGCGTACCAGATCAATAGGAACTGGCTAAAGGCGATGTAGCCCCAGAAGATCACGAAGCCCTGCATCAATTTACCAAGGTCGTGGTAGTGTTCGATCGTGATTTCATCGGTTACGCGACCGCTGCGTTGCAGGTACATGCAAGTCAACAAGATCGTGCACAGAGCCGCACCAAAGCCGCCGGCAAAGAAGTAAACCGGGAACATCGTGCTAAACCAAAGCGGTGACAAAGACATCTCTAAGTCAAACGAGCTGAAGATAACGGTCACCGCGAACATCAATAAGAACGGAGCCGCCAAACCTTGCAGCTTCGCAGTGATCGTCTTGTCGCCGGTTTCGTCTTGCTTCAAAGAACGACTTAGGTAGGTGTAGCCCAACAAACCCCAGATACCAAAGTAAGCTAGGATTCGGATCGTGAACCACATCGGATTTAAGAACGCACCTTTGAGCACTTCAATCGGCGGCGGATTCGCAGAGTCTACTTTGGCACCGTGAGCACTGTAGCCCACTTCGTTCCACTCATAGACCGTATCCCAACCAGCAATGACCGTAACCAAAATCGGCAGGAACAAAATGAACATCGGCAGCAAGCACATCGCGTAAATTTCAGCGATCCGCCGTACGGTCGCACTCCACCCTGCTCGGGTCAGGTGCATGATCGTGACAAAGAACAAACAACCAACGCCGATGGACAGTACAAAGCAAAACGAAGCTAAGTACGACATCAAGAAACGCTTGATTGGGACTTCCGTCGTGAACGAGATGGCCAGCGCAAGACCGATTCCAATCGCTCCAGCAATTGCCAACATCGGGATCGCTTTGACTTGACCACCGTTGAGTGAAACAACGGGCGAAGTGATTTGTGCAGGTCGAGTTTTATGCATTTCAAATCTTCGTAATTGATATGTTGGCTAAAAAGCCAGTTGTGTTTTGGTTGTGATTCGTTTCGCCGCGATTACGCTGTGAAGCAATAGCCGCTGGCAAAGGTTGATTTATTCAGCTGCAGCTTCGTCAGCGGGCTCAGCTTCTTCTTTTTTCTCAGAAGAAACAGGCAAGCCAGTTTCTTGCAAAGCCTTCACGTATGCCACGATCGCCCAGCGATCTTCGGCTGTGATCTGATCTTTGTATGGGCCCATCGTTCCCCGGCCGTAGGTGATCGTGTTGAACAATCGACCAACAGGGTTTTGCTTCAGGTCTTTGACGACCGGATCGTGGAGTGACTTGGCAGTCGTCCAAGATGCTTTTCCGCTGGCGGCCAGCCCCATTGCTCGCTTGTTAACCAAGCCGTCGCCCTGCCCCGCGTATCCGTGGCAGACGCTACAGTAGATTTCAAATCGTTGCTTGCCGCGAGCAAGGAACGCTTCGTTGATTTCAAGATCAGACGGAAATTCAGTTGCGTAATCGGCAACGTTGTCTTCACCCGGCTTCGGAGCCGCATCGGCTTTGAGGCCTTTGAAGAAATGTGAGTCCGTATCCAAGTTACCGTACGAGACTGAACCAACAACTGGTTGTCGCATCGATCGCGTGTCAGCGAACAAGTAAGGATTCGCTTCGTCGTCTGAGATCGGGCCAAGCGTTTGAGCTTTGAACTTCTCTTGGTAATCCATGTCCGGATTGAAGTGCAAACGTGTTTGGCGGTTAACCATGCCCTTGGCACGGAAAATCATAATGGGTGGCAACAACAAAACGATCGCCAACAAAATCCCAACCAACGACAACCACTTCGGCAGTTTCGTATCAGTCAGGTCTTGGTGAACTTCTTCGATCGCAACCGCACCCCAAGAAGTCAGCTTGGCTTCGGTCGCTGAACGATCGAACTTGGCATCGTCGGAGTTGATCACCAAGAAGAACTTGTCGTTGGTGGCTCGTTTGAATCGTGAGATTCGGTGCAGCGGGTTCGAGAACATCGGAAGCTTGTTCAAGCCCCACATACCAAAGAACGTTGCAAACGCACTTGAAAGAACGATGATCTCAAAGGTCACCGGGATATTCGCCGGCACGCTAAAGATTGGTTTACCACCGATGAGGTAACCATAACCCTTGAACGGGCTGATTCCATCGAAGGCGTTGCTGTTTGCGAAGAACTGCAAACCCAAGCCAATCGTCAATCCCGTCAGTCCAACGCACAAAACGATGAACGGCAAGATCGAACGATTGATACCCAACGCCGGATCGATTCCATGAACCGGAAACGGCGTAAACGCGTCGGTGCTTGTGTACCCAGACTGACGGCATTGATCACAGGCGGCCAGCAACGAATCGGGATCGTCGAACTGGGCCAGTAAACCAACCAGTTGGGTGTTTTCTTCTGTTGTGTTTTCTTCTGCCATGGTTTTTGTCGCTTGGAAAAGTGAGCGGAAACCAATCCGTTTTATTTGTATTTAAAAATGCTTCACGAATTACTTCGTGTGGCATCCGCCGGCCAGGTTAATGGACCAGCAGTCGCCAGTGATTTGTCTAATGATGGTCGTCGCCATGAGGCATGATGCTTTTTACTTCCGCCATCGCGATCACCGGCAAGAACCGGCAGAACAGCGTGAACAAAGTAAAGAACAATCCGAAGCTACCAATCAACATCATGATGTCGATCGCCGTTGGATGGAAATATGCCCAGCTGGACGGCAAGAAGTCACGACACAGCGACGTGATCGTAATCACGAAACGTTCGAACCACATACCGATATTCACAAAGATGCAGATGATCACCATGAACCAAGGCGTCGTGCGACACCACTTGATCCAGAAAAACTGCGGGATCGCAACGTTGCAAGTGACCATGATCCAGTACGCCCACCAGTAGTTACCGAAGGCACGGTTCAAGAACGCAAAACGCTCCCATGTGACTCCACTGTACCAAGCGATAAAGAATTCAATCCCGTAGGCAGTACCCACCATCATGCCGGTCGCCATGATGATCTTGTTCATGTTTTCTAAGTGACGCAGCGTGATCAAGTTCTCAAGACCGTAGATTTTGCGAACCGGAACCAACAAGGTTACCACCATCGCAAAGCCAGAGAAAATCGCACCGGCAACAAAGTACGGTGGGAAAATCGTCGTGTGCCAACCAGGGACCTGCGAAACCGCAAAGTCAAAACTAACGATCGTGTGAACGGACAAAACCAGCGGTGTCGCCAAAGCAGCCAAGATCGTATAAGCAATCTCGTAGCGGTGCCAAGCTCGTGATGAACCAGTCCAACCCAATGACAGCAAGCCGTAAATGACTTTACCGATTTTTGATTTGCAGCGATCGCGGAAAGTCGCGATATCGGGAACCATGCCCATGTACCAGAACAAAGCTGATACCGTCGCGTAAGTCGAAACCGCGAACACGTCCCACAGCAACGGACTGCGGAAGTTCGGCCACATCGCCAAGTGTTCAGTCGGGATTGGGAACAACCAGTAGAACGACCAAACGCGACCAATGTGAACGCCCGGGAACAAACCCGCACAGACAACCGCAAAGATCGTCATCGCTTCCGCCGCACGGTTAATACTCGTACGCCAGTTCTGGCGGAACAAAAACAGAATCGCCGAAATCAGCGTTCCCGCGTGACCAATACCAACCCAGAACACGAAGTTCACGATCGGCCAGCCCCAATACGCTGGGTTGTTGTTACCCCAAACGCCGGTACCCTTCATGATCAAGTGGTTCAAACAACCACCCAAAACCAACAACAGCGAAAGTGCTAAGCCGAGCACGATGTACCAGATCTTGGGTTGCTTTTCAGCTTCCCAAATCTTGCAGACCGAGTCGGTGACGCCGCCGTAATCGAGGTCGCCCAAAACCAAAGGCGACCGTTGTGATGGGTCGTCCAGGGTGTTGTCCACTGAAGGATTAACCGATGCCATGTTTATTCTCTTAGTTATTTAAGTAGCTGAAGTCGCCAAGACCTCAGACTCTTTGTGAATTAGTTTTTGCTTCTGTTATTTCGTCTGGCTGATCGCCGATAGCCGGTCGGGGTTGCCATCGACCTAGTGATCGGCTGGCTCTTTTTTATGTTCTTCGCCGTCGTGGGCCGCTTCCGGTTTTGCGTGAGCGTCACCTGCGTCAGACGTATGAGCCTTGTCGTAACCGCGGACCGAATGGCGATCGTCGTAGTCGACCAACGCTGGATGTGGGTTGCGAACACGAGCCATGTACTTGGTTCGTGGGCGGTTGTTCAAATCTTCCAACATGCTGTAAGCACGTGGGTTGTCGTGATCCTTGCGAACTTTGCTTTCCAAATTGTTCAAATCGCCAAAACTGATGGCGTTGGTTGGGCAAGCGTCTTGGCAAGCGGTCGTGACTTCGTTCGGGCCAATCGGTCGTCGGCCTTCGTTGCGAGCTTGGATCTTTGTGTTTTGGATTCGTTGTACACAATAAGTACACTTCTCCATCACACCACGACTTCGGATCGAAACGTCCGGGTTCATCATCAAGCTCTGCATCTGCAAATCAGCAGGCTCAAGCTTGTCAGCACCGGGGTACTTGATGAACGTCTGGGCATCGCTGTAGTTCAAGTAGTTGAAGCGACGAACTTTGTAAGGACAGTTGTTGCCGCAGTAACGAGTACCGATACAGCGGTTGTAAACCATGTCGTTCAAGCCTTCGTCCGAGTGAACGGTCGCGGCCACAGGACAAACGGTTTCGCAAGGAGCGTTTTCGCAGTGATGACAAGCGACCGGCTGATGAGCGATCTGGTAATCGTTGTCTTCTGCTTGATCGGTGTCGGTGTACAAGTTGCGACCGTAGTAGCGGTCGATGCGAATCCAGTGCATCTCACGGCCTCGCCAAACTTCCGCTTTGCCAACGACAGGGATGTTGTTTTCGGATTGGCAAGCCACCACGCAACTGTTGCAACCAAAGCACTTGTTCAAATCAATCGCCTTGCCCCACATGTTGGAGTAAGCTGGATTTTCTTGCTTGTACAACTCACGAGTTCCCTCGGTCAAGTCAAACAATTCGTGGTGCGAGTGGAAAGCTTCTGGCCAGTGCTTGGCGTGATGGCCGTGATCGTCGTGGCCTCCATCGCCATGGTCGTGATCGTCAGCATGGTCTTCGCCTTCAGGGTGGTCCCCATCGACTGGCTTGCTGTAGCTGACGGGAGTTATCTGGTTCAAAATCGGTAACGAACCACCGGCCAACATGGCGTTGTTGGTGGCAGGCTTGTTGCTGGAGTGTTCACCCGCATGGCCACCGTTTTTGAACAAGTCAGCGTGGTGTGAGCGGAACGCGTCGAAGCTGTCGAAGCTACCTTCACGAATCAAAGCACTACGCTTGGATTCGGTTTTGCTTTTGTCACGGAACATCCGAGCTTGGATTTCGTTTCGAGCAATCTCGTCGATCGCCCAAGGCTCTTGAACCAACGCAAGTTGGTAAGGCGTTCCAGTGGTTCCGATGGCATCTTTGTTGATCGGCGAGACCAAGAAGTTCTCTGCGGTACGCAATGGAGACACGTCGTGGCCAACGGCATCGATGCCCGCAGGAACGTTTCCGCCCACGCGACCGGCTTCCGTGCGGCCAAAGCCGATTTCTAAACCAATCGAACCATCGGCTTGACCAGGTTGGATACCAACAGGAACCTTAACCGGGTCGCCATCAATCGTGATCGTGATGAACTGAGTGCTGGAACCAGTGCCCATGCCGCCTTGAGTCACGTTCAAAGCTTCGGCGGTGTTTGGGCTGATCTGAGCAACGTTGTCCCAAGCGATCTTGGTGAAGAAGTCCGGTAGCTCTTGCAGCCAAGCGTTGTTTGCAAAGCGACCGTCGTAGATGCTGTTACTCGGCTTGAAGACAAGCTCGAAAGATTCTTTGTCCCAAGCAGTCGACCAACTTTCGGTGGCTTCGACCGTAGGTGAACCGGCAAGGCTAACAGCCACTGGTTTCGCTTGGCTGTCAGCGATGAAGCCATCGTGAACGGCTTTTTTCCACTCGTTGGAATCTTTGTCCAAGCCAGTTGTTTCGCGAACAAGCTTCTGGCCCAGTGTTTCGCCAAAGGCACCTTCAGCTTGGACTTCGTCGGCTTCTTTGCCAAGCAACGCAGCCAACGTTTCTAGTTCTGACATGCCACCGTGCAGTGGGTTCACTAGCGGTTGGCCGATCAACGTTGAACCTTGGAACGTCTTGCCGTCTTTCCAAGCTGCCAATGGATGAGCGGCTGCGACCACCCATTTGCTGGCGACGCTAGTTTCGTTTTTGTAGATGCTCACGTGAGCGGACACACCAGCTTTAGCAAGTGCGTCGCCAAACTTCAGATCCTGCGGAGCATCAAAGACAGGGTTGCCGCCAAGGATGAACACGCTATTGATTTTGCCAGCGTTGAGTTGCTCAGCCAATGCCTTGATTGACTCAAGCGAGCTTGGACGGTCGGCGTCGGCAGGTTCGGTGAACGTCACGGTCTTGCCGTTGTTGCCCAGCATCTGGTTAATGCGATGCACGACCGCGTGAACTTCTGGAGCTTGGTTTTCGCCGCAGATCACGGCTGACTTGCCTTTGCTTGCTTTTAGGTCAGCAACCAATGCGTTGAAAACCCGCGTGCGGTAAGGTTGAGCTTTGGCAGGTGCATCGGCACTGCCTTCAACGGCTGCCAAAAGAGCACCCACGAAACCAGGGATGTCGCTACTGCGAACAGCCAGGCGATGATCGGCGGCACCACCGGTGTGAGAGAACTGGCTTTCGATCGCGTACATGCGGTTCATTTTGCCGTTGTCGACGTCACGAGCACCAGCAAAACTGATGGCGTTGGCGATATTACCGTTATCCATGTGCATTGGGTCGGCATCGATCGAGACAACCACATCGGCGCCTAAATCGTAGTGGGCACGTAAGCTCTTGCCGAACGCCAGCTTGGCCCCCGCTCGTGAATTGTCGTCATTGATCGGAGCGAACGCGAACCAGTTGCCGCCCTTTTTAATGAACTCTTTCTTGAGAGCAAGCATGCTCGGCGAAGCCGTTGGTTCAGCCAAAACCGCAACGTCGATTAAGCTTCCGCCAAATTTTGCAGCGGCGAGGAAGTCTTCGAAACTGATTTCTTTAAAACCGTCTTCAACGGCCATCATTGAACTACGCAAACGATCGGGATCGTAGAACTCAAGCATACGACCTTGAGAAAACACAGACGAAGCACCTTTTGATTCGGCGTGGCCTGGGTTGCCGTCCAGTTTGATCGGGCGACCGTCGTAGCTGGTTGCCAATAGAGGCTGAGCAACACCACCGAGTTCGGTGAACGTGGTGTACTTTTGCGTGACGCCAGGAATGCGGTTCTGTGGGCGGAACGCAAAGGTCGCGATCTTTTCTTCTTCGTAACGACAGCCGGCAACACTGCCCAAGGCGAGTGATGCACCCATCAACTGCAGCCAACGACGGCGAGAAAATCCGTCGCCGGTCTCGCTGATGGCGCCGCCAAAATCGCGGTCGATCGCTTGGTTAAACTCAGGCGTGTTTTCAACGCTTTCGGTCAAGCTCAGCGGCTGGTCGTCGAATGATTTAGTTCTTGGCTTATTCATAATCGTATTTGCAAATGGTCAAAAAGGACGCTTGCGAAAGATTGATTTGTGTTGTGTTTGGTCGGGTAAAGTCGCAGTTGGCCAGCTGGCGGTTAACAAGTTGGCTAGGCTGAACTTGTTTAGCGGTGGCAGGTTGAACAGTTAACTTTGGGGTTCACTTCCAACGCATCCGCCCAATGCTCATGGTATTCTTTTTCCGTCGCGAAACCATCTCGTTCGGCATCGAATTCCCAATCAAGTTGAGTCACAAGCTCAGGGTTGCGGATGTTTTCGGTAGGATTGCGATGGCACTCAAGGCACCATTTCATTGATAGAGGCTCAACTTGCGTCACGATTTCCATCTTGTCGATGCGGCCGTGACACGACTTGCAGCTAACGCCTTTGTTGACGTGAACGCTGTGGTTGAAATATACGAAGTCAGGCGTGTCGTGAACTCGCTCCCATAAAACCGGATCGGTGTCGCCACCGTTGTCCAAGCTAACGCGGATGAGTTCTAGGTTCTCGCTGTCTTTGTGGATTTGGCCGAGTGAACGCCAGTCGCCTTTAAGCGCACCAGGGAACTTGGTGGTCGCTTCGCCACCGTGGCAGTTACCACAAGTCGCTGTTGGCGGGATCGCTGCATGAGCTGCTTTATCAACCGTGTTGTGGCAGTAGCGGCAGTCGAGCTTTAGTTGCCCCGCGTGCAGTTGGTGACTGAAAGGCACTGGCTGCTTAGGTTGATGACCGACGTTAACCACTTCAGGGTGAATGGACGCAAACAAACACGTCGCCAAGTAACCACCGACCGCCAAGGCACCTACGGCCATCAGCAAAGTGAACTTGTTTACCCAAGTTGGAAAATGAAACTCTTGCATGGATTTGCACCTGAACCGACGCTGCGAAAATTTGCAGCAAACGTAAAACGAACGCTAGGCTCTTTGCAAAGCCTCAAAACGTACGCAGGAAATAACTCGACTTCGGCGGTTACACAAATTTTGTTCAGCCCTATTTGAAAAATGGGACTGTGACTCAAATTCAACGTAAATCAACCGACGGAAACAGCTCGCTTTTGGGCCTTCGACCGGCCTAAAAGAAATTAGTTCCCTAGTTTCGAACCGAGAATTTAAGTCAAAGAGCAACTTTGATCGAGGGGTAAAAGTGTCACAGTTGTTTTGCGGGATCGATAGATTGCCAGCACTTGTTGTATTTCGCGATTGAGTGAGCCATTTTGACGCATCTTTTTGCGTTAATTTTGGTCCAACAAATAACGGCCTAGCAGTCGGTATGAAGCCGACAAAAGGCAATTTCGGAAGAACTGGCAATTTGGGTCATTCCGGCAACGTTGTCTTGCCGCTCGGCGACACAATCTATCGTGTGCATTGTTCGTCGAGTGAGACTGGTCGCGAGCTTTGGGCGTCGATGATCAGGAGAAAATCAACGTCAAGCCGCAAGGTCGCAAAGATTTAATTCAGAGCCGTTCCTTTGCGACTTGGCTTCTTTGCGTTAGATATCTTCCTGCATCGTTCTGGGTTGCGCTTTTCTTTATTCTCAGTTTGTCAAATACTGGTTCAGTATCTCAATCGTACCTGCTGAATCCAAAGCAGCTTTTCCAAACCCAACCACCGCACCGTTTTGCACCGCTTGATTTTGGGCGTCTTGATAATTCGAAATAATCATCACTGGAGTCTCGCTCGATGCAGGGTTTGACTTAAGCGAAGTCAAGACATCCATTCCGGCTGAGCCATCGGCATCCAGAAGCCGGTTGATTAAAATCAAATCGTATGTGGTGTTCGCCGCGGCCTCGACCGCTTCGCTCAACGAATGGCTACGATCGACTTGGGCGTCAAAGTGTTTTTGCAGCAACTCATTAATACGATAGTTGTCCGCATTGCATTGACCAACATCCAGAACTTTACGCTTCACATCGACTCCAAGAAAAAGTTAATCAGTTTTTAGGCCGTGTTCCAGAGCCATATTTGTAGCTAGGCTCGCCGGAGTTCAGGCCTTCGATAGACATATTGTTGGAGAATTAATTGGAGAAATCAACCGTCATAGTCGCCTTTCGCTCCGCGAAAGTAGCGCTACCCACGGTAGGCTTTCACAAAGCGTTTGGCTTTGAATTGATAAACGGCTTTTAGGTTCATGTACTGTTTGCTGGATAGCAATTGGTTGGTCGGTGGTTTGGTTGGGTTTGGCTGCGTGGTGGAGGCGGTTCTGCTTGGCATTCATGCAAACGCTTCTTTCGCGGAGCGAAAGGCGACTATGGCATTGCTTGCCTTCTTGGGAGAAAAGCAAGTTGAAGTGGAAAGTCCGCCGGGGATACTTGGCGATTATGGTGCATATTTGCGATGCAAATATTGGTTTTCTCGGAGTCCAGCTTTGATGCCATTTTCAGCAATGTACTTTCGTAAGTAATCGTATTGCTCTGGGCTTCTGACCAAGTGGTCGAACGGTTCTTGTTGCCAGAACTTACCTTTGTTGTCGATCTTTGGGTTGATTTGGTATGCGGTGTAGTGGAGCCATGAATCACATTGCGTGACTAAGGCTTCCTCGGAGGCGAATGCGCAAAGCAAATGAACATGGTTAGGCATCACAATGAAATCGCCCATTCGGTAGCGTTGACCATCAAAGTGCAGCAGCGAATCAAAAACGATTTGGGCCAGGTCGCGTCGTTCTAGCACACATGCTCCACGGCAAGTGTCCAGGAAATCCTCGCGATGCCGATTGAAGGTTTGCTTGAATTGCGATCTCAATTTCGTTTCGAGTGTCGGCAAGATTTCCGACCAGTGCCGGTCGTAGGCGATCCCATGCTTGATCAGCCAATCGCCTTTTTCACGTTCCCAGCATTGTAGGACTTCTTTAGGGATCGAGTCGGCAGTGCGAAATGTAATGAACACGACCGCCCCTGCTTGCGACCAGTGAGGACGGCAATGTTCATGGATGGAAAATTCGGTCGTCGAGTCAAACAATTCACCAAGCATGGCCGAGTCTCCATAGTCGCCTTTCGCTCCGCGAAAGTAGCGCTACCCTCGGTAGGCTTTCACGAAGCGTTTGGCTTTGAATTGATAAACGTCTTTTAGGTTCGCATTTTATTTGTTGGTTTGTTGGATAGCAATCAGTTGGTCGGTGGTTTGGTTGAGTTTAGCTGCGTGGGAAGGCGGTTCTGCTTGGCATTCATGCAAACGCTTCTTTCGCGGAGCGAAAGGCGACTATGAGGGTCGCGTTGCGACTCTCTGTTGAAGCAAGCCAAACCAAACCAAACCAAACCAAACCAAACCAAACCAAACCAATTCAAGCCAATTCAAGCCAAATCAAACTCACTCCACTTCAATCGCCACGCTATTGCTGTGGCTGTTGAACTCTGGAGCGTACATGCTCTGAAGCGTCGCGATCCCCGATTGGTATTGCCCGCGGTGCTGGACGCGAACGGAATACTCGAACACGTAAGTCCCACGAGGCAAATAGTCGATGAAGAAATGGCTGGCCGTATCACGAGTTGATTCGTAGTACCACAAGCCATCTTGCCGCTTGTACCCAGACAACACATTCACGGGCTCGGTGCCGCTGCCGCGCTGGTCCTTCAAGTGGACGTACTCCATGTCGCGGTCAACCCGAAGTTCGACTCGCGTTACCACTTCATCGCCGACCTCGACCGGCCCATCGATTGCGGTGATGGTTGGTCCTGCTTTGGTGTTTTTCTTCAAAAACAATGCCTTCTTCAACTGCAACGGCGTGCCTTCGTAGGGTTTGACTTTGGACACGTCCTCCAGATACTTCCAGTGCACGCTGCCCCAAGCGATACCGTCATCAGACTTCGTAACCGTGATGTTTTTCATGGCACTTTTAACTTCACTGCCAGCAAACTTCTGTGAGTAAAAACCTGTGCCCGCTTCGACATCTTTCGGCTCGATTTTGATGTCGCCCAAAGACACTTGGACCAGCTTGCTAGAAGCCAACCGGTCAGCGCCGCGGAGTAACAAGGCATAACACGCATCAGCCGTGGCTTTGGTGGTTTTCCAATTCTGGGTTTGCTTCTGCTTGAGTAACCAAATCTTGCAATCCTCGACCGCTTCTTTATCATCGGCCACTTCAGCATACGCTTCGATCAACATCGCTTGCGTTTCGATCGGAGCACGATGCCACCACCAGCGTTCTTCGTTCTCATGCCAGAACCGACCCATCTCGTCGCTGGACTGCGAACGCTCGGTCAGCGAAGCGAGAATCTCCTTCGGCGTTGTTTTATCACCGAAACGTTTCGTTGCGACGGCCAGTTGTGCCTGTGACATTTTGCCAACGGCCAACCAATGCTTTTTCGCTTGACCTAAGAAGTAATCGACTGCCACGCGGTTCTGATCCGAGATGTCTCGGTCCTTCAAAAAGAAGCTGCGACCGTACAGGTACAAGCAAACCGTCGTCGACAAATTGTTGTTGTCCAGAAGGCCGTTGCGTTTGATACTTTGGTAGGACTTGTTGATCCAGCCGTCGAGCCGATTCAACGATTTCAGCGCTGGTTGCTCGTCCACTTTCACACCCAAGTGCCGCAAGCGACCGTAGCCCGTGGTGATGTACAGAGTAATAAAATCGTTGGCAGGCCCGCCAGGGAACCACGCCCACGATCCGTCTGAGTATTGGCTCTGCGCCAGTTGTTGAGAGGCTCGTTTTTGTTCGCGGTCCAATCGGTTGCTGTCAAACAGAATCGCAACGTCACGTTGAGCCTGGCTCTCTTTTTTGGCGTCTCTAAGCCAAGGAGATTCTTCGATCATCACATTCAAGATGTCTTCGTTCTTTTCCAGTGGGCTATCCAAAGCTGGCGTGGCGGCCCATTGGTCGAACACTCGTTTGATCTTCGGGCTGCTGCCGACGATATGCCGACCCAACGCGTTGGCGTACAACCGATTAAACACCTGTTCGTTGCACTGATGCGGGTGCTCCATCAAGTACGGCAGCGCCATCACGGCATACCAGCTTGGGTTGGACGTCATCTGCACCGTCAACGATTGGCTCTGCAGCGAGTCGCTATTGTCGATCATGTCTAAACGATCAAACAAAAACTCTTTCGTTTGGTTGCCGCGGATTGGCAGCGGCAACGATTCGACCACCAAAATCCGTTTGCTCAACACCGGCAGCAAACCTTCTTCGCCGTCGGACAGTGTCTCCGTTGCACCTACGGCTTTCCAAGTCAGCACACCCACGTAATCTGGCACCGACAGTTTCCAAAACACACTCTTGGATTGTCCAGCGGGGACTTCGAAGGTTTGGTCCATTGTGCCGTTGCCAAACCTGTCGTTCAAATCTTCTTCGGTGTTCGCGTCGGCCAGCGTCAGGCGAATCGATCCAGCTTGCGGCTTGTCGCCGCGGTTGGTGATTTTGACAGAGAACTCAAGTTGGTCGCCTTCTCGCAAAAAGCGTGGCGGATTCGGTTGCACCATCAAGTCTTTACTGGTCGTGATCTCGTCGATCAACAACGCCGATCGCAAATTCGTGTCATGAGCCAGGGCAAGAAACTTCCACTTGGTGAGTGCTTCAGGGATCGTGAATTCGATCCGAACTTCGCCGCTGTCATCGGCGATCAAATGCGGATAGAAGAACGCGGTTTCTTGCAGGTTGGTTCGAGCACTGACTTGATCCAAGTTTGGGCCGCCGCTTGAACCCGTTGGATCTACACCTCGTGATGCCGGCTTTCCGCTTTTTGATTCGTTGGAAAATCCTGCCAGCTGCCCTACCGGTGCAGAAACCGGCATGGCTGCTTCTTTCTTCCCCCTCGGGGAGGAGGCATCGCTCAATGAATCTTTCATTTCGCTAACATCTGCAAAATCATCGAAGTCAGACCGTGCGTAGTCGTATTTAGCCGATTGCGGGTCACGCCAGAGGTTGGACCAGAGTTGAGCATTGTCAACGATTTGTTGATCGAAAGTGCGGAACGTTGCGCGGTCATTTTTGGAAGAGCGTCCAAGTCGATGAGAAGTACTCAAGTACATCGATTGGTTGTGATACGTTAATCTGATTTGCGAATGGTCGCCGTAGAACAAGTGCTTAAACGGGTTCGACCAAGCGTGCGGTGCAAACGCATCTAACGACGCGTCGTACATTCCCGCGACCATTTCAGCGGCGGCTGCTTCAGCGGCCCCTGTTTTGGCGTCCGGTCCAGTGATCACAGCGGTCCAAGTTTCTTTGCCGCCGGGGGTGAGTTTGGAGACAAAATGCTCCCACTTGATCTTCAGATTCTTGTTCGACCACGGCACGCTGACTCTTCGAGAAGTCATATAAGCTCGGTTTTCGCGGACGTAAGTTACGTTGATGTTAAAACCGCCGCGGTGTTTTTCGTCGACCTTAAAACGGATCGGTTGCTGGGTGACTTCCGCATCGGTCCAATAAGATTCGACCGTCTTGCCGCGATGCGAGATCTCAACAAACGCTCGGCCGCTGTCGTATCCCGTCGCCCACAACGCCAAGAACTCTTCGCCTGGTTCGACCGTCCAGTCCTTGGCTTGCACCAAATTGGCGATCTTGACGGGCATCGTTTTGGCGGTGACGTCCAGTACTTGGAGCGGATACTCGCTGGTCACTTTTTGGCCCGCGTTGTCGGTCGTTTCAAAGACCGCTTTGTAAGCACCGGCGGCCAGTCTAACGGATTGCTTGGCAGTCCCCTTGTCGTTGGTTTTGACTTCCATCTGCTCGACCGAATCGCCAAGCTCCCATGATTTGAAATCGGATCGGTCGACACGTTGGCCGAAGTAATACGACAACATTTTTTTTCGTTGCACACGGTCAGGGTTTTTCAGCTGGTAGACTGTTAGCTTACCCGTGGCAGCTTGGCCTTCACCGTCGAGCGTTTCCGTAGCGATTTTGAATTCGATCGGATCGTCGGTAGTCAACCAGTCACCAGCGTTCAGTTTAGCCGCCAGCGAGGTGTAACCGACGTTGACGGTTTGAGTCGCTGAACGCGTTTCGCCAGCGCTGTCGGTCACGTCAGCATAAACGGTGTAAACAAAAACCGGTTGGCTTTCGCGATCAACGCTAAGATCTGGCTTGGCGGTAAAATTCACCATGAAATCACCATCGACCGACGTCACGCCTTCGCCATTAGCGATCTCTTGCGTGTTGTTTTGTGGTGGCGAGTACCAACAACGCCAGTACCACCACTGCGGATAGCGAATGCTGCGGATGACTCGCCAAGTGACTTTGGCATTGTCTACGGGTGCACCGGTGTAGCCGGTGGCTTTGACTTTGGCGTTCACCGGTTGTTCCAAACGCGATTGCTCGGCCGGCTTTTCAACGTCCACAAAGAACTTCGGTCGCTTGTATTCTTCGACGCGGAAATGACTGGCGCCTCGTCGAGAGTCTTCGATGCGCATCCGGCCCGAAGCTCGATCGCGTGGCGCGGTAAACGAGCCGCTGAAAGAACCAAACTCGTTGGTGTCGAAAGTTTTGGATTCAATTTTTTGGCCGTTGCGATCCTTGAAATGGACGGTTACTGACCGGCCAGAAACCGTTTTGTAGTCGTTGGTGTGTTGGTTGTGGGAAACACAAATTCCTTTGAACTTGACCGTTTGACCCGGTCGGTAAATCGAGCGGTCGGTGAAGAAAAACGTTTGCTCGTTAGTGCGGTTAGGGTCATTGATTCGGTTATGGTAGGCGTAAGAAGTGAAGCCAAGCGAATGGTCTTCGTGTTGAATGTAAACCAGCTGCCGGTAGCCACGATTATCCGCGGGAGCGTTTTCAAGCTTGTAGATGCCGCGATCGTCGGTCGTGGCTTTGCCCAAAAGCTCTTCGCGGCTGTTGCGGCCGTCTTGTTTCCAGCGGTAGACCGAGACCTTGGCGCCGCTGACGGGGGTGCCACTGGTGGCGTCAAAAACCTGACCTTCGGCATTGTCGTTGCCCCGAGTAATGACGTTCAGATCGCTTACCCAGACATGCGTCGAGGCGAGGATGTTTTCCTCTTTGCCAAAGTTTTTGTCGACGCTGGCGACTAGCAAATAGCTGCCGGGTTTCACTTGCTTGTTTGCTGGAATGGCATCAGTTCGAGGTTTGTAATCATCCGAAGCGGGAAGTTCGGCACTCCAGCTGGCGGCCGGTTTAGCTTTCAAAAATTTCTTGCCGTCGTTTCGGTGAAAATTTTGAGCCGGGTTGCGGCCACTTCCCCAATGCCAGTTGCGATAATCAAACGGAATCAAACGAAAATGAACCTCAGACAAGTTCACATGCGTGGCTTGGATTTCGGTTTCATCACCATTCCAAATTTGCTCAGCCGTCAAATTCAACTGAGGTCGCTCGATCTGATTGACGATGTTGGCACAGTTTCGACCGCCGGGTGATTCTGGGAAACGCTTCATCCCGACCGAGGCCACTGCACGAGCATTGATCAAATCACCGTTGGCTTGCAACGACTGAGCCTTGAAGGCCAAGGCGATCGACGAGATTTCATGTTTGACATGTTGGTCGGCCACGCGTTGCAATGCCGCTTGGTAACGTAAGTCATCTTTGTCTCCGACACCGATTCGCGCTCCCAATCGAATTCGCTGCAAATCAGCCATCAGCCTCGCGGCAGGGTCTTCGTCATCGGCATGGAATTTCAGTTGGTCTTGATAAATCGCAATCGCACGAAGCGCAGCCGATTTGGATTCGGAGCTTGGTTTCCACTGCAGGAAGGTTTGTGTATCCGCAAAGATCGGGCTGTCGGCCTTGAGTTCAAATTCGTCTTGAGCCCGAGAGATGTGTTCGTCCAACGAATAAAAATCCGTTGCGTTGCGAGCCACGAAGTCATACAGCGTCGGATAGTAAGCGTCCGGCATGGATCCTTTTTTGAGTAGCTTGTCGAACTGCCCGATCGGAAGTTGCTTCAGCTTGTCCGCGGATGCCAATGAAGCTTGCATCAAGCGGTCGACTTCGTCCAACAGCCGAACGCTATCCCAAGTTTCAAAATCGTCGCTGGGCGATTGAGCGGTTTGAGAACGTTGCTGGATCTGCCAGCGGTTTTGGTAGTAGTAGCTAAGAAACCAGTGAGCTTGGATCACTTGAGCGATCGGCTGGACTTCTTCGTGCAGCTTAGGTAGTTCTGCTTGCAGTTTGCGGATCGCGTAAGGCATCGCCGGTTGGTTGATTTGGCCTTCGACGCGGATTTGATAGCAGACAGCTTTGGCCGCTTCATCAAATTCCTCGTCGGCGACGGCCGAGTCATAGATCTGGCCGAGCAACTTAGCGGCGGATTTGGGCCGGCCTTTGGATTGAGCCTGTTTGACTTGCTTCCAAAGAGCCGGTCGGTCGTCCAGGAGGCTGCTCGGTTCAGAGTTCCATAAGTTACCTGCGGCGGTGGAGAAAATCAGGAGCAGAACGATACAGAGCGATTTCATGCGACAAATCCGATTTGAACGGTGTTTCTAAGCGATTTCGGGAGTTTTCACTCCACTAAAACCAATTTAACGTTTTTTTAATTGCTCAGGGGCGAGCGATATCCAAGATCACGTTTGAAGTTCAGGCTTATTAGTTCAATGTGATGGAATTTTGAAAGTTCTTGAAGCTGCCGGTTGGTAGCTGTTTTCATCTATCGTAATCGGCGGGCCGTCTGTATCATTCCGCCCTTCAAAGTGCTGCCTTTATTAAGTTTCCCGTTAGTTGGAACTCAGCACGCTTACCGATCCCAAGCCTCGGTCTTGTCAAAACAAGACAGCTCAACAACGCGGGCAGCAATCGGTTACCTGTACACAGCTCTCGGTACCGCTATTTTGCCCGCCGACGAACGCCTTTTGAAACCGTCATGACTACTCGCACCGACATCCGAAACATTGTCATCATCGCCCACGTTGACCACGGCAAAACAACCTTGGTCGACTGCCTGCTCCGCCAGAGCGGCCAGTTCCGCGAATCGCAGCTACAAGGCGAGCGAATTCTTGACTCGGGCGATATCGAAAAAGAACGTGGCATCACCATCTTGGCAAAGAACATTGCCCTGCCCTACAAAGACGTAAAGATCAACATCATCGACACGCCCGGTCACGCGGACTTCGGCGGCGAAGTCGAACGAGTGCTCAAGATGGCTGACGGAGCGTTGTTGCTGGTCGATGCCGCCGAAGGCCCAATGCCGCAAACTCGATTCGTGCTCGGCAAAGCCCTCGAAGCTGGCCTCAAGCCAATCGTCGTCGTCAATAAAGTCGATCGCCCCGACGCTCGCACCGCCGAAGTTGTGGACGAAGCGATGGAGCTGATTTTGGAAATGGGCGGCGAAGAGTATCTAGATAACTTCAACTTCATCTACGCCTCAGCCAAAGAAGGTTTCGCGACCACCGAAGCAGATGTTTTCGAAGGTAACATGGAACCGCTGTTGGACTTAGTCCTCGCACAAGTCGATCCGCCAGTCATCGAACCTGGCAAATTCCGCATGGGCGTGACCACGATGGATTGGTCCGAGTTCGTCGGCCGGATCGCGGTTGGTAAAATCCTGAGCGGTTCTGTCAAAAAAGGTCAGTCCGTCAACGTCATCGGTGCCGACGGCAAGCCGCGTCAGTGCAAAATCTCAACCTTGAACTCGTTTGATAAACTCGGCCGCGTCGAAGTCGAAGATGCTGAAGCGGGCGACGTTGTCGCGATCATGGGCATCGAAGACATTGAAATCGGCGACACGATTTGTGATATCGAAATCACGGAAGCGTTGCCGCGTATTTCTGTCGACGAACCAACGCTGGAAATGATCTTTTCGATCAATAGCTCGCCGTTGGTGGGTAAAGAAGGCAAGTATGTCACCAGCCGTCAGTTGCGTGAGCGTTTGACCAAAGAACTCGATCGTAATGTTGCGCTTCGCGTCCGACCGGGTGTGAGTGGCGATTCATTCGCGGTCGCTGGTCGCGGGATCCTGCACTTGGCGGTTTTGATCGAAACCATGCGACGCGAAGGTTTTGAATTGTCTGTCGGTAAGCCGCAGGTGGTGATCAAAGAAATCGACGGTGTCAAGAACGAGCCATTTGAAACATTGGTGACGGAAGTTCCCACGGACAAGTTTGGGCCCGTGATGGAGATGGTTGGCAACCGTCGCGGCGATTTGTTGGAAATGACCACTCGTGGCGATTTCACACTGGCCAAGTTTGTGATCCCGTCACGCGGATTGATCGGCATGCGAACTAAGTTGCTCAACGCGACTCAGGGAACCGTGATCATGAACCATCGCTTCCTCGAGTTCCGACCGCTAGAAGGCGAGATTTCTGCTCGACCTAACGGTGTGATGATTTCGATGGTGGCGGGCAAAGCGGTTGGTTTTGGTTTGGCAAACTTGCAGCAGCGTGGCGAGATGTTTGTGTCGCCGGGCGATGCGGTTTACGAAGGCATGATCGTCGCCGAACACGTTCGACCGAACGATTTGCCCGTGAACCCGACCAAGGCCAAGCAGCTGACGAACATGCGAGCTTCTGGCTCGGACGAAAACTTGCAGCTCAAGCCCGCTCGATTGTTCTCGTTGGAATCAGCACTGGAATACGTTGAAGACGACGAGTGGGTAGAAATCACTCCGGAAAACATTCGTTTGCGTAAGATGTTGTTGAAAGAGTCTGATCGCAAACGTGCCGGCCGAGCCAGTAAGGCTTAGTGCCCAATCCTAAGACCTCGCGTCAAAGCAGATTGAGGCTTGGAGAGCGCAGCGAATCCAATGGTAGCCCGCGGCGTTAGCGAGACCCCCAAAGTCGCCTTTCACTCCGTGAAAGTAGCGCTACCCTCGGTGGACGTTCACAAACCGGTTGGCTCTGAATAACAGGTGTTTATTCAAAGAACGGAACAGGCGTGACTTGACGAGAGATTTGTCGAGTGGGCGTTAGCTTGTTAGAAATGCGGCGCTGCTTGTTCGCCCATGCAAACGCTTCTTTCGCGGAGCGAAAGGCGACTATCCGTGTCTATCAGTGTGCATCCGTGGTTGATTTTCTTATCTGGACAGACCTCTTCGTTGCCTCAAGCTCCGACTGTTTCATCATCCCGTTCGTCGCCTCGTCTACTACAGCCCTGAGCAACATAGGTGAATGAGAAATTTAGTTCACGCGTCGGACCAGAATGCCCAACGTACGTAACACTCGCCGTAAGCCGAATCACCAACCTCGCGACCACCGTTGAACCAATTCAAGCAAGTGAAGGTGTCGATACTTTTCGCTTTTGATGTACTTGTTGGCAAACTCAATCGCTTCTTCGGCATCTTTGAATTTGAGATGCTGCATCATCGCCGAAGCCATGCTTTCCTCGTGCTTCTTGTACAAATAGTCATCAGCTTTGGCAGCTTGGACTTCTTTGGCCACCGCCAATACCTTTTCCGCCCAATCCGTTCCGGCTTTGGCAAAGAGGTTTCCGTTGGAGCTAGAACGATGCTTTAGTATCAAACGCCGTGCCAAAGCTAATGCATGTTCTTCGTTTTGGTTATCAATAGCTGTTTGGATTGCACCATGGATAACATCCGGATCGTTCGGGAGCAACTTTTCTAGATCGTTCCAAGCGGCAGGTTTGATACTTTTACGTATTTCTTGAAAGCCAACAAAGGCAAGCCGTGATTCCTCGCGTTCGGTGGCCGTAGAGAAATTTCCTGCTTCATTCGCTAGGTCAACTTCGTTTGCAGAGAGTAACGAGAATACGCAAACTCCGAATGCATTGTCCGTTTGCATGTCGTAGGCCGTCTGCACATTGAGAGGAATTGCTCTGGCCAATTGCAAGGCAACTTCAGGCCCTAAACGTTTTGCAACGACGGCGAGGTGTTGATCACCGAATAGATCGATGGCCGTGAAATGTGCAGTTTCCTCGTTTTTTGCAAGCTCTTTAAAAATTTTGTCGTAGGTCAGTTTGAGTTCATTGACGTCTTCAGGTTGGGTTTTGTAAAGCGTGCAATAAAAATCAATTCTTGATCGAGCAAATACACGCTGCGAATTAGTACCTTCGATTGTGTCGAGTAAATCGATATTCTTTTCGGCCTTATCAACAAAGCCATGTCGGGAAAGAAGGTCAATTAAACTTAGTTCATAGGGAGACTCTTTGTTTGCGTCTGGCGTACTGTCGACAAACTTCTTGAGTTCGTATGGTGTTTCAACAGCGACAGCCGAAAGGATGTCCTCGTAGAATCCGCTGCTTCCGTAAACAGGATGGTGGCTTTTCAAAAAATCAAGTAAGGCCTTGAATCGCTTGTGTTTGATCAATCCGGGGGTAATCGCTCTTTGGTACTCGGAGATCTCTTCTTGGGTTAGGGTTTCTTTTTCTTCGTGGAATGCTTTAAGAAATAAGTTGATGGCTACTTCTTGATGGCCAAGCGGTACCGCGCGAAGGTCGCAGACTTCGTCCATCCATTCTTTTCGGGATGCTTCTTGCAGTTCTTGTAAACGCTGGACTTTCTTTTCGGTGTCTTTAAGTCCCTTGAGCCAGTAGTCGATCCTAGGGGTTCCGGGCTTGGCCCAGCGGATCAAGGTTTCTTCAAAGTCGGGTCGTTTGGCTTCGGGGGCTTTGGCAAGGATGTTTTTGATCAGTTCTTCGGTTGCCGGTTTGCCAAGCTTTGCTTGAGTGGCCTTGATGAAATAATAGTAGTTTCGGTAGCTGGTCTTCATCAACAAGTTAGTCGCTTGCGGGATGTCTTTGTCGATGATCGCCTGCATCACCGCAGCTTCCTCGCGATAGCGATCGATTTCTTTTTTGTTGTGTTCAAAATAGTAGGTGTATTTTGATTCCAGCTGTTTCAATTGTTCAGCCATCTCGGTCAGCTTGAATGCCGAATGCATTTCTGCAAGGTAGACTTCGACAGCCGATGGTTGGCTCGTAAGAATCTTGTAAGCTTCATCAAACTGATGTGCGTGAGCTAAAGCAATGACATAATCATTTAAGAGGCTGCGTTTAGTTAGGTCGGTGGGTAGCGAATGCAATTCGACATAAGCGATGATTTGGCTGGCTTCCGCTTTGCTTGGTTTTGGATCGTCATCGGCACGTGCAGACGAAAGGCTACTCAGGCAGCTGCAAAGAATGGCAAACAGCAGCAGATGAGTCAGGTTGGTCATAGTCAATTCCAAGAAGCAAAAGGTTCTGGTGCTCATTGTAGCTCGATGGTCCTCGCCAATGCCAGCACGAATCCGCGAGAGTGTAAGCAAGTCCAACGGTAGCCCGACGCGTTAGCGAGGAACCCATAGTCGCCTTTCACTCCGTGAAAGTAGCGCTACCTTCGGTAGACGTACAAAAAGCGGTTGGCTCTGAATAAACAGGTGTCTTTCAGACAGGCATTTATCCAAAGAACTGTTGAAGGTGACTGCATGAGAGACTTGTCGAGTTCACCTTTAGCTTGTTAGAAATGCGGCGCTGCTTGTTCGCCCATGCAAACGCTTCTTTCGCGGAGCGAAAGGCGACTATCTGCGCCTGGGATGATCAAACGACCTCACAAGCTCTGCTTTTCTATTACGCAGGGGAATTTGAAACCACCGATGCACACCGATCAACACCGATGCACGCTTAGAAATCCGTATCTATCAGTGTGCATCCGTGGCTGATTTCCAATTGTCCCAGTGATGCACTTGCAATCTGATTGCATGTGGGTATATTGCTCCGTCTTGAATGCCAGAAGCCTATTGGCACGCTCTAATACTCAATGCGGAACCGTCTACGATGATTTCTAGTTCACCCTCGAATAAACTGCCCGTAACGGTACTTAGCGGATTTCTGGGAGCAGGTAAAACGACGCTGCTCAATTACATTCTCGCCAACCGAGACGGATTGAAGGTCGCGGTCATCGTTAACGACATGAGCGAAGTCAACGTGGACGCCGCACTGGTCCGCGATGGCAACGCTCAGCTCTCAAGAACCGAAGAGCAGCTAGTTGAGATGTCAAACGGTTGTATCTGTTGCACGCTCCGTGAAGATCTTTTGATCGAAGTCAAACGACTGGCCGAAGAAAACCGCTTCGACTACTTGTTGATTGAATCAACCGGAATCAGCGAGCCAATGCCGGTCGCGGAAACCTTCACCTTTGAAGATGAGGATGGCGGTAGCTTGTCCAGTGTCGCCGATCTCGACACGATGGTAACGGTTGTCGACGCAGCGAACTTTCTCAAAGACTTCGGTTCGTGGGACGATCTGAATGATCGCAGCATGGGGCTCAGCGAGGAAGACGATCGAAATATCGTGGATTTGCTGGTGGACCAAATCGAGTTTGCAAATGTTATTATCGTCAACAAAACAGATTTGGTGTCGGAAGAACAAGTTGGGCTGATCAAAAAGATCATCAATAAGTTGAACAGTACCGCGACGGTTCTTGAATCCACCAAAAGTCATGTGCCACTGGAATCCATCCTTGGCACAGGCCGGTTCAAGTTGGATGAAGCCCAAGAAATGTCATCCGATTGGCTTGCCATTGCCCGCGGAGAAGAAGAACCCGAAACCGAAGAGTACGGCATTTCGGACTTCCTGTTTCGCAGCGACCGTCCGTTTCACCCTCAGCGAATTTGGGACGCAATCGGTGATGACATGGAAACTGGGCTTTTCCATAATGTCTTGAGAAGCAAAGGGGTGGCGTGGATCGCTTCTCGCCATGATTGGGCTTACAACTGGTCGCAAGCGGGTTGTTCTGTCCTGCTTGAACCCGCAGGATTTTGGTGGGCATCAGCTCCCGAAGAGTCTTGGCCTGAAGACGAAGAAGTCCTGGCAGAGATTGAGGCCCGCATGATTCACAAGTACGGGGATCGCCAGCAGGAGTTGGTTTTCATTGGTCAGAATCTCAACCAAGAACACGTGACGCGAGTGCTTACAAGCTGTCTACTTACGGATGAAGAATTTGAGCTCGGCCCTGAGTCGTGGGAGCACTTTGAAGATCCGATGCCACCGATTGAGCTGGAACCAGCGGATGATTTCTCAGAACAAGAAGACATGCCGATCCAGTAAGTGGATCGACAGCGTAGAGCTTTGCTCAGAAAACTTAGCATTGAAGATGCACAGTTGGGCTTTTCTACGTTTTCACAACTCTTGCAGAGTTTTCACAATCCTTTTAGATGATCGGCGGCCTCCAACAAATTTCCTTCAGGTTTCCTTCAAATTTGCACGGCCATCACTGGTAACAATATCACTTGGCTGACGATATGATTGCCGATCTGCAACTGCCGCCTGGGGTCAAACGATGATCTGAATGGGCGCTTGAAATACTCCGTGACTGAAGGTGAACCAATGTTAAATCGAAGAACGTATTTAGTAGCGACTGTTGTTATGTCGGTCCTTGGGATGGCTGTTTCCAGCGAATCAGCTCAAGCCCAACGCCGAGTTCAACTCGGTGGTCCGTTCGGTATTGGCGTTGGTGGCGGGCAAGGCTTGACGATCGGTGGCGGCTACGGCGTTCAGCTGGGTGGTGGCCAGGGATTGCGACTTGGTCCGCCCAACGCCGGGGTGCAATACGGTGGCGGACAAGGCGTGCGATACGGTACTTCAAATGCTGGAATTCAATTTGGTGGTGGCCAAGTATTGAGATACGGTACAACCAACGCGGGTGTTCGAATTGGTGGTGGTGAAGGCGCTCGTGTTGGCACGCCTCAGTCAGGGGTTCAGTACGGCAATGGCAATGGTTTCCAAGTCGGTCGGATTTACAATCCGAATTTCCCTGCGACTCAAGTGGTTCAGCCCAGTGTCCCTTTTCAACAAGTGCCAGTCGTTTATGGCAACCAACCAGCTTATGTTGCTCAGCCAAACCAAATCGCTCCTGGGTTCCAGCAAGTGCCAGTCGCTGCCGGTGTGGTGACTGCGCCTGCTGCATTTCCTGCCAACGCAATAACGAACGTTCCTGTATCACCAGCGCCAATCTTTATCCCATCTCCATCGGTTCAAAACGTCGTACCGCAAACTCAATTTGATGTCGCACGCCAACCGTCGTCCACGCCAGTCGAAGCTTTAAAAACCGCGACCGAACCCGCGAAGGATGCTCTTCCACGAGAAGGCGTGTCCGTTTTGAAATTCGACTGACGGGTGTGTATGAACACGAATTTGGCTGCTCAGGGCGAACCAAAGTACATCAGAAGAGTCGCAAAAGAATTGTTCGCAGCGTGAATGAGGAAACTCATTTTCAGGTTCCCCGTTTTCATGCGAGCCCAGCCGAGAGCAAAGGCAAGGAACATCAGCGGCACCGCATAGACGGGGCCGTGGACAACGGCAAAAACGACCGAACTGACGACAAACGCGGTGATGGATCCCCAGCGACGGTTCACCGAATCAAACAGAAAACCGCGGAACAAGACTTCTTCGTAAAACGGAATCGCGATTCCCACGATGAACAGGATGCCGGCAAGTTGCCACAAATTTTCGCTCTTCATGAAAAGCGTTACGAGCTGTTGGTCCGGAGCTTTTCCCATGACTAGTTTGTAGATCTCTTGGTACCCAAGCGTGACCAGCAGTTGCCCCACGATACAGCCGACGATGATCGCTAAGCCGATTAGAAAACCTTTTCGTCCAGTACAGATCGGGGCTGGTCCGAAGTAACGTTGCCAGCCTCCGAAGAACACCGCGATAAGACAGGCGACGAGTATTACAATGGCCCCGATCCAGCGGCCAAGTAGGTTGTCGAGTCCGGGCAGCGTGATGATGAATCCTATCCCAACCCCGAAAATAGCGACTAAAATCCAGCACAGCGTTAGTCTGATTCCTGGTCCCTTTCGAGGTTCTTTGGTCCATGATCGCCGGGTGCGCCAGAGCAGGATTAAAAAAGCCAAAAAGAAAATCGCCAGAATCGTCCATGCCAAAGACCCTGTTAGATCCGACATTCCAGGTGCGGTTAAGCCCATGCTCATGAACTCTTTCGCATCAATCCTAGAAATCATCCCGCCACGCAATGCGGATGCAAACTTGTAAGATCGCGCCTTTAAAAACTGTTCCGGTAGATCGACTAAGCCTTGCTGCGCGATCTCTGCTGAATCGATGGCCTCGGAATATCGTTTTTGATGGTAGCGTAGTTTGGCAATTGCGAGTTGGACGAGAGGATCTTCGGGATGCGCTTTTTGAGCCTCGGTAAGCAGTTTGTCCGCTTTCTCCAAATCCACTTTTACTCCATACCATCCGCCGACGTAGGTGCCTGCCAGTGGAATTATACTGGCAGCAGGAACGTCCAAGTTCGCCGCAAGTGCTTCGAGGTACATGTCATTGGCTTGTTGGAAATAATCTTCGCGTTCTTCCGCCAATGCGGTTAGGTGATACACGCCGGCGAGAAAAAGAAATCCTTGAGGGCGATCGAATTTCAACCCTCGGCGGAAAGCAACTCCAGCCGCATCCAGATCTTTTTCGATGATGTCGCCATTGATATAGAAATAACCAACCGTCCATAGGTCCGGGGTTTTTCCTGCTTCGGCTCGCTCGAGTGCTTTGGGAAAACAGATTTCACGGAGAATCCTGCGCTGTTCGTCTGGGGCAAAATCGAGAGCCGCTCCGGTCGAATCTTCGAGTGTCCAAGTTACTCGTCCATCTTGATTTAAGGTAAACGAATATTGGGCGAAGGAAGACGTGTCTGGTGATGCCGTGCTCTCTTGTGCCGTGGCACAGCAGATCGGTAGCGTTAGCACGAAGGTAATCAACAGCAGGAAATTGACTCGGAACATAAGGTCGGCTTGTCTGGGGGGAGGCGGGCGTGACTCGGTTCTTACATCAATGACCGGAACCGGACGGGCGGTGACTTGTGGTTGAAAGGGGAAATCTAGCAGATGTGGATCTTTGATGCCGAGCGTATTCGTGTCCCGAGGGCGGATATTGGAAGCAATTTTAAATTTACCGGAAGAAAGTCTGCATCGCGCGACGACTTTGAAGAAGCAGATCACGTCTTTGCTTGCGAAGACAAACCTATTGCAATTAGTAAGTGCTACGATTGGGACGCAGTTGGCGAGTTCGACTTATCTTACGCGAGAAGGCGTGTCCGTTTTTAAATTCGACTGACACGTTTTGCGCAAAAAAAACGCAGCATGAGAATTCCTCAAACTGCGTTTTTTGATTTTGTTAACCTGCCGATTTAGCTGGCGCTCTTAACTCGATTACGAGCGTTCTTGCCGGGGCGTTTGGATTTTGGCTTGCCACCACCGCCAGTCGTCTTGGTACGAGCACCACTGCGCCCGCCGCCACTTCCGGATGCTTTGGCTGAACCGCTGCCGCCGCGACGCTTGCTGCTGCTCGAGCGACTGTTCTTGGAACCGCCTCCTCCTCCACCTGAGCCTTGTCGGCGCATTCCGCCGCCACCACCACCGCCACGATTGCCACCGCCGCCTCGGCGTCCGCCGCCGGGTTTTTTCGGCGGCATGTATTCAGGCTCGACCGAATCCGGATCCCGAGGGATCTCGTTGCCGATTAGTTTTTCGATATCCCATAGATAATCCAGTTCGTCGCCCGCACAGAACGAGATCGCCGTCCCGGTCGCGCCCGCTCGACCCGTCCGGCCGATCCGGTGAACGTAAGCTTCGGCTTCGTTGGGCAAATCGTAATTCACTACGTGAGTTACGTTATCGATGTCGATCCCGCGAGCGGCCACGTCGGTCGCGACCATGACTCTGACTTGACCTTTACGAAACGCCGCGAGTGCTCGTTGTCGAGCGTTCTGTGATTTTCCACCGTGGATGATCGCTGCTCCGACGCCCGCTTGTTCCAAGCGTCGAGCGACCACGTTGGCGCCGCGTTTGGTTCGTGTGAATACGATGACGCTTTCCACTTCGTCGCGTTCGACAATCTCCAGAAGCATGCCGGGCTTATCGCCACGATCACAGTACATCAATTCTTGTTTGATGTTTTTGACGGTCGTTTCTTTGGGAGCCACATTCACTGAAATGGGTTCGTACAACAGTTCGTTGGCCAGTTCGACGATCTTGGGTGCCATGGTTGCACTAAAGAACATCGACTGTCGATTGTTGGGGAGTTCGCGGATGATCCGTTTGAGGTCCGGCAAAAATCCCATGTCCAACATACGGTCGGCTTCATCCAAGATGAAAATTTCAAGTTCGCTTAAGTTGACATGGCCTTGGTTCATCAAGTCAATCAAGCGACCTGGCGTTGCCACGACGATGTGAGCACCGCGGTTCATTTCGCGGACCTGATTGTTTTGATTCACGCCACCAAAAATCAGTGTTGTTTTCAACTTCAGGTGCTTGCCATAAACCTTCAGGCTGTCGGCGATTTGAATGGCCAGTTCTCGTGTGGGAGCGAGGATTAATCCTTGTGGTTTGCCGCGTTTGGCTTTTACGGTTTCGCCGCCTAAGTAGTCCAGCAGCGGCAGCGAGAAGGCTGCGGTTTTACCGGTTCCGGTTTGAGCACAGCCAAGGATGTCTTTGCCTTCGAGTGCAAACGGGATGGTTTGGGCTTGGATCGGGGTGGGGGTTTCGTAATTTTGTTCGCGTAGTGATTGTTCGATCGGTTCAATCAGCTTCAGTTCAGAAAAAGTTTTCAAGGTGTTGTTCCAGAAAGTTCGTGCGCACACGGACCGCTAAAATGGTCGCGCAAATACGCCAATGGGGTCGGACGTCCTGTTGGGCATCCGAGACTTCGGCCAAACAAGAAGGCGGCGAAGTATTGCCTGCTAGATGCAGGCGGAGGTTGTCGATGCTTCAGGTCTCGGCCCGGAATCGATCAACGTGATACAGAATCCAAGGTTTGAGCGTGCGTTCAGTCGAACGCGTGTTCAATCAGCCGGATTCGGAATCAGCTACCGTAATACTAAAAACTCAAATCAAACGTCGAGAGTCTGATTTCTCTTGCCCGGATACCGCGAATTACAATTCGCACCACTTGCTTGTTGCCGGTGAGTTGTTCGGCCGGCGATGCCGACGGAAGAACTGTAGCAGCGCGATAGCGAAAAACACCCAGAATGTGGGGCAATCGTGTCGTTTTATATAAAAAACACCGGTTTTAGCTGGCAGATCGGGGAGGTGCTTGGCTTGGCGGGCAGATTGGAGGTTCGTTTTGAGCGGGAGTTGTCGGCCACGGATTTCAGTGATTGTAAATCTGTGACCAATGACTCATCATCGTCGCGGCTCAAATCTGAGCATGCTGAGTACTTCGTGGTGGTCTCAAGGCTTCGCGACAGAATAAAAAATGCGTCGGTCAAAAACGTGGTGAGATAAGATCTGCGCTTAAGCTGTTAGTTCCTGCATGGCATCCAGCAATGCTTCGTATTCACCTTTGCAACAAGGGCATTGGGACAGGTGTTGTTGGACGATTTTCATTCCCTCGGTAAGCTCGCGGTCTTCCAAGGCGTATTCGGCGAATTCTGCAATTTGGCCAAAGCAATCGTCGCAGTTAAGTTGGTCTGGTTGGGTTGTAGTAACCAAGCCGATGAGCGTTTGAATTTGATTTTTGTCTAGTGATGTCATTTCTTTATTACTCCTTATGCAAACAATGCTTTGATGTCTTCCGCTTGGTAACCCGCCTGTTCAAATCCTTGCTTGAGTTTGACTCGAGCATCATGAACAAGTTTGTATACCGCGTTGCGGTTGCTGCCTGTCTTTTCGGCAAAGACTTCCACCGGCATTCCGTTGAGTAAACTATGAACGGCATCTTTTTGCTTATCGGTCAGCTTACTTTCGATCAGTTCTTGAAGTGTGGATAAAATTCCAGTTTTCTGTTCTTCCTCTCCAGGCTCGGGGCTTGGGTCGGCGGCCACTTCAAACTTCATACTGTCATTGAGCAAGTCGTTCATCGAGATATCGCGAAAGTGTTTTCGGCGCATCTCGCTGATCGCAACTCGAACCGCAATTGTCATTGCCCAAGTCGTAAACTTACTACGACCTTCGAAGGTGTCGATTTTGTCGAGCACTTTTAGAAGTGCATCTTGAACGACGTCTTCGGGGCTAACTTTGTTTCCGTAGCGACTTCGGCAAGTCGCTGTCAGGCCTCGTAGCAGGATGGCCCTCAATTCTTGTATCGCCCGGTCTCGAACATCGTCGTCGGATTTTAGGCGATCGACCCAATTGTCTTGGTTTACAGTCGACAAACCACCACTCCTTTCGTTGTAATCTGCTGCATCGCGGGGAAGATCCAGGCTATAGGAACGAGCGACAGATTCGGTTTTAACATCGTCTTGTATTAGGTCACTTTGACTTAAGTGCCAGTCGCAGTTGTACCTTAATACGCTGGTTAGGACGAGAACCTACTTTTGATTTACGGTGCTCTCGATCCAAATTGCTCCTTAAAGTGCCCGTAACCCTTTTGCTCTAGCGCTTCTGCGGGAATAAACTCCATCGAGGCCGAGTTGATGCAGTATCGCAAGCCGGTGGGTTTCGGGCCGTCGTTAAAAACATGTCCCAAGTGTGAGTCAGCATGCTTCGAGCGAACTTCGGTTCGTGTGGAATATAGTTTGCTGTCTACTTTTTCGACAATGTTTGCACCGACGATCGGGCGAGTGAACGAAGGCCAGCCAGTGCCCGAAGCGAATTTGTCTTTTGAACTGAAGAGTGGTTCGCCGGAAACAATGTCGACGAAAATCCCTTGACGCTTCTCGTTCCAAAACTCATTCCTGAATGGACTCTCGGTGCCTTCGTGTTGTGTGACTTGAAACTGCAGTCTGGTCAGCTGCTGCTTTAGTGTGGCTGCGGTTGGTTTTTTGAAGGCCGATTTGGGTTTGTCCGACCAAGTTGACTGAGCCATCGATTCGGCTTTGTGTTCTTTTTTAGGAACTTGGTAGTGAGCATCGTTGCCCCAGATTTTGGCGATGAATTGATCGCGGCCCGAACCCACGCGATAAGCTTTGTACTCAAGTGGGTGGGTGTGGTAGTAATCTTGGTGATAGTCTTCAGCGACATAGAACTTGGCTGCGTCGCGGATTGGGGTGATGATTGTTTTTTTAAATCGTCCGGATTCTGCCAGGCGTTGTTTGGACGCGGTGGCGATTTTTCGTTGTGATTTGTTCGCGACGAAGATGGCCGAAGTATAGGGTTCGCCACGGTCGACGAACTGCCCACCGGCATCGGTAGGATCCGCCGATCGCCAGAAGACTTCCAGTAGATCGCTGTAGGAAATTTGGTTGCTGTCGTAGGTGACTTTGATCGCTTCGACATGCCCGGTCGTGTGGCTGCAAACTTCTTGGTAGGTCGGGTTTTCTTTGTGCCCGCCGGTGTAGCCGGAGAAGACTTCGATCACGCCATCGACTTTTTCAAAGTTCGCCTCGACACACCAAAAGCATCCGCCGGCAAAGACTGCCGATTCGAGTTTGGCGTTAGCCGGAACCGGCTTCTTTTCAGGAGCAGGAATCGCCCAAGTCGCAGCGGCAATCAGGAATACCGAAAGGCCGAGAGTTAATGTAAGTAACGCGGTTTTCAATCGCATCGGAGTCTCCAGAAATTAATGGTTCGTTCAATGTGTATTTGAGGGCCGAATGTTGGTTGTCTTACTAATTAATTTCGATCGTTCTGGATTCAGGTTGGTAGCTGGTCTGAAATCTTCGAAACGGTGGGTTCTGGCGGCGGTTGCGGCACGGTACGAACCAAGTGATATAGTTGGCGGTTCTGGCGTAGGATTTTTGGCAAGAACCGAAGCCTAACGCCGAATAACCGCTTCGTTGCAGCCGGAATTTGAAAACAAACCGAGCTGCGTCGTGCTTGAGAGGGCGGGTTGTAGTGGATGGGCGGACCGGACTGCTGGTCAGGTAAACTGTTCAAGCCAGTTTTGTTCGAGCGGCAGATTTTACTAACAAAATGTCAACCTGATTCTTGGCATTAACTATCATGATGCCTTAGGATAACGACGTTTTAAAACCTGAGCTCTTGGAGTATCGCTTGAGCGCTCGGTGGATTTCGAATCACAAATTGAACTCTGTTTGATTTTTTTAACCTTCTAATAGGAATGAATTCTATGACTAAATTACTTTCAAAAGTTTCAATGGCTATGCTCTTGGCCGCATCTTGTTTCTTCGTTACAGGCTGTGGCGAAGCTGCAATTGAAAATCCTGTTTCGGATATAGTTGAGGGAGCCGCCGAAGCTGGCAAAGAAGCGATGGATAAAACCATGGAAGCTGGCAAAGAAGCCATGGATAAGACCATGGACGCTGGCAAAGAAGCTATGTCAGGATCTGACTCGCACTAAGTGCAAGATCAGTTAAAACATCAAAAGCCTTTTGCAGCGCAGTGCAGCAAAAGGCTTTTTTCGTGGCTGTATCAAAGCTTAGCATCAGGCAGGAAATAAGTTCCCGATTTTAAATGGGCAAAAACCCTAACCCGAATGCGTGAGCGAGGGGTTTAGCAGGACAAAATGATCTCTCGCTTACGCATTCGGGTTAGGAAAATCGGAACTTATTCCGGGACAGTTCCTAAGGGCTCGCGATTACAAATTACTCGTCTGTAAAGTCGACCGTGCTTTGGCGACGCCGATCAACCGAAAGCTGGGTTACGTCGGGGCGTGAATAATGGCCGGCGGGGTCAAAGCTTTGACGTTCTTCTCTTACTTTGGCAGGGTCGAGATCGGCGTAACGAATACCTACTTCATTGACCAATGGCGGCAGCACCCAACTACCGTCGGGCGCGGCGATGCAGCTTCCGCCATCAGCTGAAACGGCACTGATTGTGTTGCGAATATGGTCGGCGTGTGGAATGTCGTCGCTTATTTGCTCTCGGTTCATTAGTGCCGAAACGGAAACACAATAGCTACGGCCTTCTTTGGCCAATACGGGTGTTAAGTCCGCTGTGTTTCGCTGGCTACCTGGCCAGCATGCGACATGTAAATCTTCGCCTTGACCGTAGAGCGAAGCTCGAGCCAACGGCATCCAGTTCTCCCAGCAATTCAGACCGCCAACGGTGAAGTCACCCAAGCGATGGACGACCAGTCCATTTCCGTCGCCCGGTGACCATACAAGTCGTTCATCAAAAGTCGGGCGAAGTTTGCGATGCACCGACTGAACGGTTCCCGTCTGGTCGATATAAACATAGGAAGCAAAAAGCGAATGGCCTGAGACATCTCGAGGCCGTTCGATGATGCCCAAGTAACAGGCCATTTTGGCTGTTTTCAAAGCCGCACACACGGCGTTCAAGTGACCGTCTTCGATCGTCACGGCCTGATCCGAATAGTGAGCGAAGATTTCTTTTTGGACGGGGTTGTCAAAGTTGGCCCCTCCCGATTGGTCCAGCCAAAAGGGATAGCCGGGAACAAAGCCCTCTGAAAACACAATCAGTTCAGCGCTCTCTTTGGCAGCCGACTTGATGGTTTCAATGACTTGGTCCAATCCACGACTACGATCTAGCCATGCCGGATAAAGCTGCGGCAAGGCAATTCTCAAAGTTGTCATAGCGTACTTTTACCCAATCCAATGGTGTCGTTTAGCAGCAATCGTCGCCGCATGATGTTTCGGTAACATCGTAATCCAAGCCTTTGCTTTCGCGAGGGTGACGGAAACGCATCGGCCCGCAAGCAAAAGGTTCGGCCGATTCGGCAGCGATGACTTCGATCGGATCGACGGAATAAAACTGGTCGGCAAACGGTTCGCGATTGAGCGACTCAAACGTTCGTCCGCAAATGGCCATGGCTTTGCCGCGGTAGAACACGTGTCCGTCGTCGTCTTCGACTTTGCTGAAAGGGCCTTTGTAGATCACGGCTTGGTTTTGTTCCAGGCACGGGCTCGGATCTGGTTTGTAAGCGACGATGGTGACCGAGCGGAATTCGATGCCCTCGACGGTTTGCCATGGTTCGGATTCGCGTTTGACCAAGTGCATGCCTTCGAACCCAGCCGCTTTGAATTCCGCTAAAAATTCGTCCTCACGCCATGCTCCCGAAATGCAACCGGACCAAAGATCCGCATTGTTCTGTAAATGCTCAGGAACGGTCTCGTCCGAGACGATGTCCGAAATCGCCGCGCGACCACCGACCTTAAGAACGCGGAATAGTTCAGCAAACAATTGCTGGCGATCTTCCGGGCGAACGAGATTCAACACGCAGTTGGAAACCACGCAGTCGACCGAGTTGCTTTCGATCATCGGCTGTTCGGTTTGTAGTTTTTGCTCCAACCGACGACGATCCAAAATATTGGCCAAGCCGTCGGACTCAAGCTTTTTCAGCTCCGATTGGAACAGCTCTAAGTCGAGGCCTAGGTTTTGGATAACGCCGCAACGAAAAGAGACTACGTCGTAGCCAATTGTTTTGGCGACTTGGGATTGGTACTGACGAGCCAGCCCAAGCATTTCTTCATTGCAATCGACGCCGATGACTTTGCCTGCTTTGCCGACGATTTGAGCCGCGATGTAACACAGTTTGCCACCACCAGAACCGAGGTCCAGCACGGTGTCGCCGGGCTTGACGAATGGCGATGGGTCGCCGCAACCGTAGTCACGCTGGATGATCTCGTCAGGAATGACTTCAAGCAATTCAGGTTTGTATTGAACGGGACAGCAGAGGGCCTCTTCTCTGGCTTCGGCGGCTGAGGAATAACGGTCAGCGACGCAGGTTTCTATGTTCAAATTTGGATCTTGCTCGATGGTCGACATTTGTTTGACTCTTGGATTGTTTGGGGCAATGAAAACAAAGGAATTTGTTGGCGAAGAAACTCAACTTTGAAGCTTTTTGACGAGCTAAGTGTTGAGTCCTTACTTGATAAAACGTGATTTCACCCGTAATTCGTTAAGTGGCTTCGTGCCTATCCCAATGCTTTGCGGCAAGGCAGAAAAACGCGTCGCTCAAAAGGTTGCGGGACGAGAACTTAGTCTACTGGAAATTGGCTTGGCGATTAATGGCGCTTTGAGTGGTCGGGTATGCCAGGTCACAGCGCCGGAGAGTTTTTTAAAGCGGTTTACCGTTGGCTACGGTTTGTTTTTGCAAAGTCAGCAATGCGGGTAGCAGCAGCAAATCGCCGATCAACGCCGCCAGCATCATCGCCGAAAGCAAAATCCCGAAACGGACCGTCGGCAAAAAGCCACAGAAAGCATACAGCACGATGCTCAACCCTAAAATCATACTCGATTGAATCATTGCCGTGCCGCTGTACCTCAACGCCGACACGACAGACGGATCGCCGTTGAGCGAGTGCTGATTGAAGGCAAGTTCGCTGTTGGATTTAGTAACTTCTTTGTGCCAAATCAAAAAATGCAGCGTGTCATCCACTGCGATCCCCAATGCCATACTGGCCGTCATCAACGAAGCGACATCCAGTGAATAGCCCAGAAATCCAGCCGTGCCAAGCACTACCAACGCCGGAAATAGATTCGGCAGCAACGCGACCAGCGCAGTCCGCAAGTCTTTGAGAACCAATAACACGACCAAAGTAATCACCGAAAAAGCCGTGGCGTAGGTCAGCATCAATTCGCGAAAGAACTGACGGTCAACTTCATCGAAAAGAACGAACTCGCCCGTCGTCGTTGTCGTCAACGTTTCTCCATCAAGGATCGATTTTCCATCACGAGTGAACAGCGTGCTTGCGATTTGCTTGAGTTGTTTTTGTTGATCCGCCAAATTGAGATTTTCAAAAATGGAATAGCGGCACGACATCCGCCATGTTGTTTGTGAATTCTCGGCGTCGACATGAATCAGTTTGGCTTTGATGGACTCTTGCTTAAATTTTTCTAGTCGTGCGTCTTCAAGGGCGCGTTGCACCGGCCTACGAGACTGTTGAAGTGATGGCGAAAACGTTGCTGCAGAAAAACAAGACGTGAATTCTGTTTGCGAAGGAATGCGATTTGCCAACGCTTTTAAGTAACGAAGTCGGAGTCGATCATTGTCCGGGTTTGCATCACCAAAGGTCAGTAAAAGCTCAATCGAATTCACCGGCCCAATACACGATTCCATCGACCGCGCCGAAGTGAGCACTGAGTGTTCGGCCGGGAAGAAGTTGTCGAGACTGCTTCCTGTTTTGATTTTTGGAAAACCAATGCCACTCAAAAGAAGAATGACCAGGCAGATTGAAATGATCGGCCATCGGAAACCGCGAGTAAACGCTTCCCAACGGTTCCACCGATCGTTTGTTGGTGACCGGCTTGGTTGGGATTTACTCAGGCTTTTGATCGGATCAAAGCGGCCAGCCAGCACCAAAAAAGGAGGGAACCAGAGCAACAATAACAGGTTCGCAGCGGTGATCGATGTCGCACCGAACATCCCAAATTGCCGTACCGGTTCACTACTGCTTAGTAGCAATGATAACAGTCCAATCGCGGTGGTGAGGGTGCAGCACACAAGTGGCTTAACGGCAGACCGAGTGGTTTGCCGAGCGATCAAGCGACGGTGGTCCAAGCTTGTTTGAGGATTTGAGTCTTTATCAATCGGCTGCATCTGAACTGTCTTGCGGAAGTAGCTCAAGAAATGCAGCGACGCAGAAACGGTTAACAGCATCGTGAGCGTTGGCAAGGGCCAGATGATTGCGTTCATGTCGACATCGGCTAGCCACACGAAACAAAAGGAAAGGCAGCCAGTGTAGATTCCTAGAGCGTTGACAAAGAACGCCATTCGGATGTTGCGAATAAACAAGATCGTTAACGCAAACGCTAATAGTATGATCTGCGGCACCATTCGAAACGGTGACTCAAAGCCTTCTTTGTCGAGTGCGTAAAGGTTGTACCCTAGGCCAGCGTAGATCACGGATTCAGGGTCAACGCCAGCAGATTCCAGAATGGTCTCGAGGCGAGAGATCACATCGTTGCGGACGGCCATCGCTTTTTCAGTCAGTTGAAAACCGATTGCCGTATCAAAACTGTCTTTGCTGACCAAGACGTTTCGCAGCCGCTTCAATGCCACTTCTTCGCTCAGTTTCGCCTCGCGCAGCGCTCGATAGGCCCGCTGCCCCGAGGAGACGCTGTGCACGAGGCCTGCTAGTTGCGTCTCAATTGCAACGGCAACGTTTTCAAGTCGTTCGTCGTTAAGTTCACAGCCTGGCCAGCTGAGAATGACCGCTTCGTTGGCTCCGAATTTCTTGCGATACTCGTGGAATTCTTGGTAAGCCAGTGAACTGTGATCACCCCATTCAGTAATCGCGTTGTGAAAACGCTGAGACGGTAACGAGGAAACATACGCCACCAACGGAAACGTTAGTACGAACAGAGCAAGTAAAATTCGTTCTCGCATAGGGTGTTTAGTCAAGGTTGAATGGCTTGTTGCCGTTGCTAGTCGCTAGGCCGTTTCTTGCTCCAGTGGCCCATGAATCAGCAACTCGTTAAGCCACGTTTGTACGGCTCAGAAATCCGTGTTGATCCGTGAAAATCCGATGCTAAGTTTTGCCTGCGCATGATTGGCGATGGATATCATCGTTAGCGAAGCACCGGTTCAAATAATCGCTTGCGGAGAATCCGAGCGTCGTTGAGTGACCAGTCGTAGAAGTAGCCGGCGATGCTTGATTGGCCTTGCAGCAGGCGGGAAGTGTTTTGGTCGGCGTATTGCAGCAAGTGATTCAAAACCGCTTGGTCGCTACCGCCGAAATCCGCGTTGTACCACTTGAAAATCTTGGCAACCTTAACGCCTCGAATCCCTCGGCTTACTGCTCGTCCTGAATTCACGTACTCATACGCAGCCGCGTGGAGTCGGCCATCTAGATTCTCGGCCGTCCAGGCTTGCGTGGCGAGGTTGGGGCAACCAAACGATGCGCAGTTAAGTGCGTAATGGATCCGTGGATCCTTCCAAACCGGGCGAACGATGCCGCTTTCGATGTCGTTGAGCGAAAGTGGTTTTCCTAGCACCGTAACCGCAGCTTCGTCATCAAAGGGGCCAACGAAGTCGGTTAGCTTTGTTTTGACTTGGCGGATCGAGCGAATTGGATAGTTGTCCAAGACGATGTCGACTGTCTTCGCATTGTAAAGGTTAAACCAAAACGCAAGTTGTGAGTCGCGATTGAGCGTTCGCGTGTCGACCGATTGCAGGTATTCGAGGTAGCCTTTGAGGGCGTTGTGGTCCTGCAGTGTCACGTCGCGATAGCGAATTCGATTGAGCCCTTGGACATCGGTGGTCAGGTAACGGACTAGCAGGCAGTTCCAAGCCGAATGGTCGACAGCGTAAGGTGAGCTCGGATCGCTGATCTCGAACACGGGATCCGCTAGCGAAGATGCTGGGATGCCGATGGATGAACTTTGTGAAGCAGCAGTGGCCGGTTGCGAAACGGTGCTCTGAGCCGTCGGAGTATCAAACTCAAACGCTGGAAAGTTGCTCTGCAGCGTCGACGATCCGATCGGTGGTTGAGCCTGTGAACCATCGGGGAAATTTTGAAAGACGGGTTGGCTAGATACCGACGAACCAAAACTTTGCGGCGCGGCGAAGGAACGCTCAGGTGTGGCAAACGATGGCGATCCTACCGACGGTAAAGTGGCTCGACTGCCCGACCCGACTACTGGAGCGGCGCTTCGACTGCCAGATTGAAACGCCATACACGACGAACTAACCGGCGGCGCGATGATCAGCCAAGCGAGTCCAATTGCAAACAAGAGTTTTGAGCGAGCCATGAGGTCTTCTTTTTAAAAGCGGCAGTGCATTTTAAAAGCGTATCGTCTGTCGATAGTACTGACTTCACTTGTACTGGCTAAATGACGGCTCGAACGGTAGCAACTTGCAGCTTTGGTTGGAAAAGGGAGAACGGGTTTGTGTCCTAATTCGCTATTTGACTAAGCGAGTTGTCGGGAACTGGGAAACCCAGCCGAACCAGAACGCGTTGTGCGATGGCATTCGGTTGAGTTTTTTGCCCGAGGACACCAATGAGTCTTCCAAGACGGTCCACTTGCCGCCGTTCGAATCGATGGCTTGATCGGTTCCATTCCACGAAGCGAATCTCACATCACCGATATCGTAAGCACGACTGGTACCGTCGTTGTCAGCAAGGACAACGATGTTTTGCGAGCCAAGCTTGTCGTGATGAACTCGCTGCTTCGCTAAGAACTTGATGGCGACGGCGAGTTGTTCATCTTGGTTGCGAAACGCGAGGACGTGGTCCTTGTTCAGCAAACGAGTATCGATCTTGGGAACCGTGAACATCAATTTGTCAGTAGCAAAGTATTTGTGGTAAGCAACACCTTCACCGTAGTCGCGGCGATGACCGGTTTCCAGTGACAGCACGGTTGTTTCGGGGTGGCGTTTCTTCCACTCACCCCACGTCGTTGTCACGAGGTATCGGCGGTTGAGTTTGATTCCTTTGCCGACCAATGGTCCCACGACGGGTTCGCCATGCAAGGTCGACCAAAACGATTTGGTGGCGTGGTCGTACATCAATTTGTTGGAGCGATAAAGAAAACCGCTGGTTCCAAGTTCGTGGTGAGTTCCGTTGACTTCTGTCTGATACACGATCAGAGCTCCGCACAACGTTCAGTAAACGCCACAGACGGATTCGCCGCCGATCGTGTCTTTGAACATTTCATGCCAAGCCAAGATTCGTTTAGGGTAAGCCCTCGCGTCGCCGTTGAGTTCGATGCCAAAAACGACGTCGTTGTCGGCCAAGTAACGGGCTTTGCCGGCGGTCAGCATCTTGGGATCTTTCAAAGGAGGGATGCCGTCGCGTCTGACGCCTCCCCAGCGGATTTCGTCCAAGCGAATTTTGGCGTCTTGCGTGTCAGCAAAGTACTCGGCGAAGCGTGGGTCGAGCTCTTGGTAAATTTTGGCTTTGAAGTTGCCGTAGCCGGGGTGCGGATTGAATTCTTGTTTCCAAACCCACTGCAACCATTTATTGTTGTCCTGGCCAAACCGCTGTCCCGTTTGGGCTTCCAGTAGGCTCATGACACGTGTCCGTTCTAACCTAGGCAAGAAACGGGCGACTTCAAGCAGCATCGGAACATACGAAATGTCCCAATTCTTTTTTGCGTCGGCGATCCCCACCGCAAAAAGTTGCCTGTCTTGCGAAAGCATAAGCAAGAAAGTTTCTTCGTCAACGAGCGTTGGCTGGGTAGTTTGCGATTGAGTTGTGGGAGGCTTGTAAGCGGAGACATACACCGTGGACTTGTTGGTGCCGTTGATGTTTGGAGTCGAAGACATTTCTTTGTTCGAATCGTCATGCTTGACTGCGGCAGCGATTTTACTTTTTGCTGCCGCGGCTACTGCTTTTGGGGTTTGCACAAAGGCAAACACGTGGCAATCTTCGGCGGACAAACCGGTTGGCAGTGAAAACTCAAGCCGCCCTTGAGCGCCCGGCGAAGCGATCGTTTTGTGGGCTCGGACGACGTTAACGTGAGTCAGGGTGCGGCGTGCGTTTTCGCCGCGGCTCACTTTTTGTTGGCCGGTATTCTGCACCAATGCGATTTGAACTTGATCGTCTTTGCCAAGTCCTGCGGTTTTCCAGTGGACGCTAACGGTGTTGTTTTTGACGAACGACTTTACTGAGATGGCGGTTTTGGTTTTCGTTTGCAAGGCTCGTTCAATGGCTTGCTGAGAAGATTTTTTATTTGACCCGACGAATTCGGTTTGACCGTTGACGACCATCTGGGGTGTGTAAATTCGGCTAGACTTGAATTGCTGTGCGTAGGTTCGTTGTCGGTCGGAAAACTGCTTGGCCGCATAAGGATCTTTCCAGCCAAGGTAGTCCCAGTAGTCGACGTGATAAGACAGCGTGTAAATGTTTTGTCCGGTAGCCTTTGCTTGGGCGGCGATTTTTTCGAGGTTCCGATCCGCACTGGGGCAACTGCTGCAACCTTCGGATGTGAACAATTCGACTAACACGAACGGTTTGCTGGTCAACTCGCCTTCCATGCTGCCCGATTGGCTTGAAAGAGCGGTCGCTGTTAAAACGGGATTTGCTGGAGCGGTGGCCGAGGGAGCTCGGAAACCAAAAGCATACATGGCGATCCCGAGCATTCCTGCCAAAACCGTGAGCGCAAGCAATTGAGAAGTTCGTAGCATGACGTTACCTGTCTGAGGACGGTCGATTCGATTGAGTTAGCAATGTTCTTCCAGCAGGAAGGTACTGCGGTTGGACGCTTTGCAGGTGGGATTCTTACAAAGCAAATCCAAAGCTGCGATTGGGCGCAGGGGTGCCGCCAATGCTTGCGCGGGATGTTGTCAAAGCACCTCACTGACTTTCCAAAGATGCAATACCAGCTCGAAACATAAGTAAGTAGAGTGGTGAAGCCTGTACTTGCTTGTGCAGTCGAACTGGTATTGTCATCCCAAGGGATCTTTTTTGTTGCCGGCGGATGACTGCTGTCGTCAGCGGCGCGGTTGCCCGATTTTCAAATCATTTTTGGCTTTTTAAGCAGACCTCTGATGGTGCTGAGTGCTGGGGCCGATGCTTTGCGACAAAGCAAGCAATGCGTCGTTCGAAAAGGTTTTGAGACAGGCTCTGAATTGATTTTCTATTTGTGAGAGGCAGAACAAGCGGCTTGCTTACTGAAGTGGAGCAATAAATCTTAAGAAAAAAGACGAGCTTTGTGATAGCGAATGTTGGGGCCGTTGTGACGCGTGAGCACGTAGTGGGTGAGGCTGCGAGCGAATTCCACGGAGATGTTGAGCATTAAAGTTGCTGGTAGCCTGACGCGTTAGCGAGGAGTTTTTCCGGTTCCTCGCCAGCGGGCCTGTTGATTTAGCATGTTTTGGCGAGGCCCAAAAAATGTGGAGATGGGCTTCCAGCCTGTCTGTGCGCATGACAGGCTGGAAGCCCATCACCACATTTCCTCGCTGACGCGACGAGCTGCAGATCATTTCTCGCTGACACTCGGGGTCGCTGCGTGTTACTCTTTCACGCTCGGTTTAGCGGGCGCGTCGATCTTCATTGGAAGCTCGGTCTTGGCCCACTCGGCCATCGAGCTGTCGTAGATGCGCACGTTGTGGTAGTCGAGCAACTGAGTAAGAACAAACCAAGCCGGGGCCGCGTGCAGGCCTTCGTTACAATAAGTGATCACGTCGTTTTCTGGCTTGATGTTCGCGTTGGCGTACAACTCTCGAAGCTGCTGTTTCGTTTTGAACGTTCCGTCTTGGTTGAAGTTGTCCGCCCAGAAAATGTTGATCGCACCCGGAATATGCCCTCTTCTTGGATGATGTTTTTGAGTGTGGAAAACTTTCCCCAGCTTGTCCCCCGAAAACTGCTTGGCAAGACGGCCGTCGATCATTCGAGAGTTGGGAGCCTCAAGCTGCGTTTTGACGAGTTCCATTTCAGCCAAAAGATTCTTGTTAACCGCCGCTACTTTGTACTCGGATTTACTAGCAGCTGGGTAATCGTCAGAAAGCGGAAACGATTTTAATTTCCAAAGTTCATAGCCGCCGTCGAGAATCTGAACTTGCTGGTGACCGTAGTACTTTAACGTCCAAAACAAACGAGTCGAAAGCCGGCTGTTCATGCGATCATAAATAATGATCCGGTCGTCGTTGCGAACTCCATGCCGAGACATCAGCTTGGCAAACGGTTCGGCTTTGACGTTGTTGTATTGTTCGAACTGAGCCTGGTCGGTGATGTCATCTACCCAGTGCAGGAAATGAGCGCCCGGCAGATGGCTTTCAGTGAAGGTCACCGAAAACTTTGCGGGTTCGAGAATCTTGACGCCAGTGGTACCTTTGGCAATCAGCGCTTTAAGCTGCTCGGCCGTGATCAACGGCGACATGCCTGCTTTAGTGGCGCCGTCGTTTGCGGGCGAACTGGCGACTGCCGTTGGTTGGCTGGCTGGAGTTTGCTCCGCAGGGACCAGTTGCTTTGCTTCGCAGTCATTGAGGCAGCACAGCAGGCACAAAGTAGTCACGAAGGTTACGCAGGCATTGGCTTTCATGTTCGGCTCTATGAGTGGTTGGCGATCAAAGTAAAATTATAGCCGGCTGGATAAGGGATTGTTAATTTATTGATCCGCTTTGGCGATCGCCGCGGTCGACATACCGCAAATCGCACCGCCAAAGCACACCGCCAAAGCACACCGCCAAAGCACACCGCAAAACTGGGGCTATCGCCGGCTATTGTCAAAACGGCTAACACCGATTTTCAAATTCGACTTAATCAACAGTCCGAATCAACAGTCCGAATCAACAGTCCGAATCAACAGTCCGAAAAGCTTAGAGCTGCTATTTATTCGTCTGGGCTGGAGCCTGATCCAAAACCGCCCGACTTTTTCTTTTTTGCAGGTCCTGCCCCCGGATCGGCTTGGGAATTCAAAGCCCAGTCGTAGCCAAAGAAAGTAACGTTGATCTCTTTGTCGATGGCTTTGAGCGTCGCATCTTTCACGGCTTGGTCGTGACAGAGTTCATTGATCCATGCGAGGTAACCTCCTTGCGGATACCTTTGGTTCCAGTCGTCGCCGTACCAGTTGAGGATTGCACTGAGCTTGAGCTCATTGGCCGCCGGATCGTACATCACGTAGTTGGGGTTGTTAGCGAACTGAACGCTTTGGTCTTGAAGCTGGTCGCGAACGCTTGCGGCTGTGTAAGCTTCGGCTCGGATGGATGGGCAACTTCTCGCTGCACAAACCAACGCGACGTGAATTCGCGGCTCTTTGAACGTTGGCCGAATCATCTGGTGTTCGAGGTCATTCAAGCTGATTGTTTGCCCGGCGAAAATGTGTTCTTTGATGTCAAAGAATCCTTTGCCAGCGACTGTGAACCCGTCAACGGTATCATGAATTTGATGGCTGATCACGCCATTGATCACAAACGCGTTGTAAGCATTGCAGGCCAAGGCCAGTCGAGCGTCGTCGGTTTGAAGGAGTTGAGGGTCACAGGATCCTAAATCGCGCAGGTACTTTCGAAACAGGTAGTCTTTTTTCATTGCGGGGTAATCGACCAAGCCGCTGGAGACGTAGGACTTCAGCAAGTAATCCCACTCGGCGTTGTCGACACCGCTCTCGTCCAGCTGAGCAATTGGTTTAGTCGTTGGTCTGACGTTTTGAAAGGCTTTCCAACCGACAAATATGGGAACGATGAAGGATACGACTGCCACCCAGAAGAAGCCGCCATAGTATTTTGATCCGTTACTCACGCTTTACTCCCTGAAGAAATCGTACTCATGTTTCCGTTTAATTGAACTAGGTTTTTGGCTGGGCCATCACCTAGATGTAAAATCTGCATCGGGCAGCGAACGATACATTCTTGGCAACCCACACACGGGGTATCCGCCAACGTCACCGGTTCACCGCGAAGGGCTCTGCCTTTGATGTCGATTCCCATTTGGCAAAATTGATTGCAAACATTGCAGTCGATGCACTTGCCTTTTTCGGGCGTGATTTTGAACTTAGACCAGCGTCCCCAGAAATTCATCCAGAACGCCAGTGGGCACCACATTCGGCACCAGATGCGTTGACCGAGGAATGGGTAGAGCCCGATTGCCATCGCTCCGGCAAGGAAGGTTCCAACCCAAACGTCGTACCAGCCAAACAAATCTAACGTGGCGATGTCTTGGGCCCCTACTGGGATGTTTTGGCTAAACAAAGCTGCCATGGTGGCGCCTTTGAACCAAATCACCGGTGCCCACTTCATCAAGTCTGCGACCGTGGCGATCGTTGCCAGCAAGATAAAGATGTAACCGAACTTTTCGAGACGCCGTGGCCAATCGCCTTTTGGGCCACGATGCCGGAATCCGTTTCCGACTGTTTCCGCGAGTGCCCCGCACGAACAAATGTACGAGCAATAAATTTTGCCGTAGCGAATGGTAAACAACGGGATGATGATGAATGTCAGCGCGACCGCCCATACGACACCGACCACGCCAACCATGTGCCACCATTCAGGGTCGCCCGCTCCGGCGACTGGATTGACTTTGAACGCGCTCATGTTCAACGGCCAGGCGTTGAGAGCTTTTTTCATGACGGGTGCAAACGCACTGCGACCAAACAAAGCCACCAAGAACGTCGGAATGCCCCACCACAGCGTCCACTGACAAGCAATGATCGTGAGGTTTCGTTTCCAAATGATTTTGCTGTTGGACTTGATCGCCCAATAGATTCCAAACACACCGATCAAACCGAAATACAACAAGTAGTAGATGGCTGATAGGTTTGAAAAGTAACGGGCTCCACGGCCTTGGCTGCCGGTGGCTTCGTTTTTGAACGCCGGTGAAAGCGAATCGTAAGCTGATTTAACACTGACATCGCTGGCGCCGAGTGCTCCAAGGCTGAAGTCCAAGAAGTACGGGCCGGGACCAGCCTCGGCTACTTTATTCGTGACTGCCCCAGGTGCCACCATGCCGAACAAAAACAATGCGACGCAAGCTGACAAAATCAGTTTGGTGGCTGGCACGCGGAACGGCGGAGTCTTACCGGGGCCCGACATCAAGTGCTGAACAATCCGGGCGCCTAGCGTGAACACGCCAACCAGCGGAGCCAGCTTCATAAGCAAGAACGACATCGGACCCGAGTTTGGATCGAGAGCCGAAAGCCAGGTTGGCCAGAGGTATTTGCCGTCAGCACGATCTGGATGAAGCTCAAAACTCTTCGCACCGAAGTACAAAAAGATACCCACTGAAATTCCAATGATCGACCAAAGCACTCGTTTTGAGTTCCAGATCCCGTCCAGCTCCATGCCAGTGTCCATCAAGAATTCGATGGGCGGCAGTGTGCCGATCAAGATGATGACCTTGTCGTTCTTGATGGTTTGAGTTTCGCCTGCGATCTCAAGATCGACTTCGTTTTCACGACTGTTTACAAGGTTGCTCTTGAGAATCGCCGTGATTTCGCCTTTCGCAATCGCCTCGTCCAGCAGCTTTCGGTTTTCCGTTTTGGCGCGAAAAAAGTCTTCCCCGCGGTAAGAAATCGAGACGCGATTGTGGTCCTTGAGCATCAAAGCCGCTTCGATCGCCGAGTTTCCGCCACCGATGACTAAGACGTCTTCGTTGTCGTAGTCTTCTTTGGTGTGCAACCGGTACGTAACCTTAGAGCAGTCGTCGCAGCCATTGATCTTGAGCTTGCGAGGTTGACCCTGCCGACCGATCGCAATGAGCACTTGCCTTGCCGGAAAGGTTGTGCCTTCTTTGGTGTGGACTTCGAACTGTTGATCCTGAATCTTTTGGATCTTGCTGACTTCGACGCCTTGCTTAAATTTCAGCTGGCGTTCGGTAACGGCTTTTTCCACGATCTGAATAAAGTCATCGCGATCAAGATCACGGTCGACATCCAGTTCGCTAATGTTTTTGATTGTCTGGGGTTCGGCGTAAACCTTCTTGCCCTGAGGGAACGTCCGAACGGTGCTTGCCAGTTCAGCTCGTTCGAGCATGACGTACTTTACGCCTCGTTTTTCGCATTCGATGGCGGCTGAGATTCCAGCGGGGCCACCACCAACGATGACCAAGTCTAGCCCTTCTAGGTCGGCGCTGTGCTTGAATATGCCAGATCGCTCCATCCGCTCGATGACTTGGCGGCCTTGGTTGGCGGCGACTTTGACCAGCGGCAAACCAGTCACGTCACCGATCACGAACAATCCACTGACGGACGATTCATAACGGTCGTCTACGATCGGCAAAATCTCTTGCGGCGGTACCGTTGCGAAGTACCGCGATTTTTTCTGTTTGGGTTTGTTCACAATGAGTACCTACTGCTATTTTTTTGCTTGATCGGCCCGGGACAGTGCGTTCCAAATATTGAACTAACGAAAGTTTGGTTGTGCCTTCTTTCGGGCCGAGCATATTAAACCGAATTCTGGTAAATCTCGCTACGTGGAAGTGTGGATTTCCTTTCATCCTAACCTTTTAAACCAGAAAAATAAGCCGCCGCAATTTCGCTCTGCGGATTCTCAAATATTTGCTCTGTTGGCCCTTCCGCGATCACTTGCCCTACTCCGTCGACCAACCAGAATACGGCCGTTCGATCCGAGATGCGTCGAGCCTGAGCAAGATTATGGGTAACGATCACCACGGTAAACTCACCTCTCATGTTTTCAATCAACGATTCGACGGTGGCCGAAGAGATCGGGTCGAGCGCCGAGCATGGTTCGTCCATCAGCATGATCTGTGGTCGCAACGCCATCGCTCGGGCAATGCACAAACGCTGCTTTTGCCCCCCCGAAAGTTGAGTGGCTGAATGATTCAGGCGATCGCTAACTTCACTCCACAAACCAACTTTCTGCAGGACTGATTCGGTGATTCGATCCAGTTCTGATTTGTCACGAACGCCGTGTTCTTTAAGCGGCAACTGGATGTTCTTGCGGATCGACATTTCGAATGGGTTCGGTTTTTGAAAAATCATTCCTGCGCATTTCCGCAGTTCCACTGGCGTCCGGGTTGTCGATCGCACGTCGCAACAATCGACCAGAACTTGGCCGGTCACCGATGCTCCCGGCACCAAGTCAGTCAAACGATTGATCGCCGATAGAAAGCTTGATTTACCACAGCCCGAAGGCCCTACGATCGCCAAGATCTCGCCAGGGTTTACTTTCAGCGAGACATCGCGAATGACTTCTTTGCCTTGGTAAGCAACCGATAGTTTTTTCGTTTCGATCATTTTAGGTCCGTCGCAGTATTCTTCGAGTGGCAAAATGGGTCACTGCATTGATCAGCAGCAACAAGATAACCAACACCGATGCGGCCGCAAACGCTCGTTCGTTGCCGCCGGTGACATTCAAAGCCAAGTCATAAATGTGAACGCTTAGCGACCGCCCGGAGTCGCTTAATGACTCGGGATATCGAGTCACGTATCCGGACGTAAAAATCAAAGCCGCCGTTTCGGCCAGTGCTCGGGCCAGCCCCAACGTGATCGCGGCCAACAGCCCCGGCAGTGCTCCGGGTAAAACGATCCGGAACGTCGTCGTCCATTGGCTCATCGCCAACGCCATCGCCGCGCGGGAGTGATCGGCGGCGACGTTACGAATCGCAGACTCGGCCACGCGAACGAAAATTGGCAGTACCATGCAAGCCAAAGTTAAACCGCCGGACAAAATCGAATAACCCATGCCCAACGCCAAACAAAAGAACGCGTTGCCAAACAATCCAAACACGATCGAAGGCACGCCGCCCAGTACATCCAGTGCGGTTCGAATACCACCGGATG
>JALZWN010000038.1 GCA_023300235.1 Mariniblastus sp. | reverse complement strand
GCCGACTACTTTTGCCGACTACTTTTTCTCATTCACAATCTGCCCATAAGTTCCCGGCTCGCGATCGTTAATCCGGTGCACTTCATGTTGCCCGGGAACGCTAACCAGGTGCTTATTTCTCGCATAGCTTGGATCCACGTCCGCGTAAATGATCTGGTCGTCGGAGTGATTGGCAAACGCCAACGTGTTTCCCTTCGGATCGCAAATCTTGCTTTTGCCAATAAAATCAAACCCGCGTTCGGAACCGACTCGATTGACCGACATAAAGTAAACGTGATTCTCTAACGCCCGAGCATTGGGGATCAAATCAGAAGTGTGCCCCGACCCCGGCGGCCAGTTCGTCGGCAAGGCAATCAAATCCGCTCCTTGCAACGTCAACACCCGCGCTGACTCTGGGAACGAACAGTCGTAGCAGATATTCATCCCAACGTTGATTTCCCCGGCAGCATAAACCCGAAAACCATCACCGGGAGTGGTGAATCGATCCACACCCAACATCGGCAAATGAACCTTGCGGTAACTGCCAATCACCCCCTCCGGGCCAACCAACGCCAACGAGTTATAAAGCTGCTGATCGGCAGCCTCCAAAAAACCAAAGATCACGCACGTCGAAAGCTCTCGGCACCATTGCACCACAGTCTGGACACTAGGCCCATCCAGCGACTCGGCCACGCCTAACGCTTCAGCTTTGGTTTCAAAACAATATCCAGTGGTCGTGCATTCTGGAAACACCGTCAACACGGCCCCCGCAGCCAGCGATTGCTCCAAATGGGCTTTCATTGCAGCCAAGTTCTGCTCGCGGTCACCGATTGCGATGTCCATCTGGACGCCTGCGATTTTGTAAGTCGCCATGTTGATTCCAAATCGTATAAATTTTAGGTGTCGTAAAATTTCAAGCGTCTTAAATTGAATAAAAAACAATAAGCCGATCAAGCCAAGCGTAAGACGCCGCGTTACAGGTTTTTAATCTCGGCTGTTGCGCCAGCCAAATTTCGAAAATCGTCGTTAGACGTTCTGATGATCACCTCGGCTTTGCGACGCGTAAACCGCGGCTATCGCCAGAGCAGCTAAAAACAACAAGCCCGTCAGCACACAACCGAGCTGGCTGCCGGAGCGGCTGGGGCAACGAGTCCCGTGGCGGCTGCATCCCCCCACTCGTGGCTTCATCCACTGCGATTTAGCTCCACCAAAGGCACTACACTCGTCATCCTATTTCCCTCTTAACTTCAGCATGTTCTGCATCTTCATTTGCTGATAACCGCGATTGCCCGGAGCAACCTTCAACAACCGGTCCAGATACTTGCCAGCCTCTTCATATTCCTCGAGCTTATCCAACAACAACGACAACGCCTGCAAGTACTGCTGACTTTCGGGTTGCTGCCCCAACGCGATTTTCATGTGCTTCTTTGCATTATCAAAATCTTCTTGCAAATAACACGACATCGCATAACTGTAATGCAAGCCATGCGTATTTGACAAATCCTTGGCGCGCTCAACATCAACCGCCAGCAATTTATTCTCTGCCAATCGCAACGCCTGAATCTCTTGCGAAACCCGCTCACGCGCGGCCGCGTCTTTTAGCGACTGTCGTTTAGCTTCCAACAACACCGTCAAATTCGTCCGTGGCCCTGGAACGTTCGGCTCGATCTTAATCGCATTTCGATAGTCTTTTTCTGCCTGAACGAAGTCACCAATTCGCTCGTTCAAACTGGCCATCATCGCATGCGGTATCGCCTGGTCATTGTTCATCATCAACGAAGCCTGAGATTCGAGCATCGCTTCTTGCAAATTCGACTGCTGCTCCGGCCCCATCAACGACGCCAACAATTCTGGCCGCAAGTTAACCAAACTCCGCGCCGCTTGGATTCGAATTCGGCTGGTCGAATGCTCCAACTGCTTGATGATCGGAGCCGCAATCGTTTGGGCGACCGCCGGAGTGCTCGGATCGGGCCGAGACAACAGATCGCCGATTCGTCGGCTGAGTAAATCCAATGAAGCGGCGACGAGTTTCAGATCGTCATCGTTCAAAAGCTCTTCCGCCGTTGCTTGTGCTTTGGCCAAGACGTGAGGATCGTTAATCGCCTCCAAAGCCGAAGCTCGGATCAGTTTGGGTGTACGAACATCTTTGGCTAACGTCAACAAATCAGCCTGAGCTGATCGACCTTCTTTTCCACTTTCAAAAGCCGCCGCCAGCCCCTTCGCGAGATCGCGATAGTATGTCGTCCGCTCTTTGGAATCATCCGTGTACCAAGACTCAATCGCCAACAACATTCGATCGTTGACTCGCTTGAGTTCCGCCGCGACGACTTCATCGCCAAGCTTTTCCGCTTCCACCCAATCCTTGTATTGAAACAGCGGAATCTTCGACTCGTGGCCAGCCAATTTTTCCGTATCCAAGTGACAGCCAGTACACGCGTTCGGCGTGCCCGTCGCAATACTAAGCGCCGGATCGGGCACGCGGAAACTGTGATCGCGTCGCTCATCGATCGACATGTAAGTCGTGTGAGGCATGTGGCAATTAACGCATTCGGCCCCCGGCGTCCCGTGGGCGTGATGGTGATGATTCGGCGTGTCGTACTTACCAGCAGCATGCTGATGACAGGACGTACAAACCTTGTTGCCAGAATGAATTAGTTTCGTCGAGTGCATGTCATGGCAGTCACTACACTTGATGCCGTTATGAAACATCTTGGATTGCGTAAACGAACCAATAACGTAATCCTCGTCACGGATCTGTCCGTCGGCAAAATAAACAGGCTCATTGATCGTCTGCAACACAAAGTACTCGTCAAAGTTGCAGCCTGGCGTAAACCCCTCTTTAACCTCCGCTCGCCGCGAATGACAGGGAGCACAAGTGTTGATCTGAGCCAAGTTGCTTTCGGTTTTAAGCTTCGCCAAACCATAGCCATGCTTGCGATCCCAAAACAAACTCGTCCGCTCGGCCAGGTCAACATGGTAACTCGCCGGCCCATGACAAGCCTCGCAGCTGACGTCGATTTCAGAAAACGTCGTGTGATAGCTATTAGTCGCGACGTCGAAATTTTTGTGATAGCCAGTGCTATGACAAACCGCACAAGTCGTATTCCAATTTTGAGTGATCCCGGTCCAGTGTAGGACATCGGTGGGTTCGATTTTTTCAAACACGTCCGGTGGCGTCAGATAAAACCATATCTTCTTTTCCGCATCCCAAGACACGCGTAGCACCTGAACTTTACCGATTTCGTCTTCTTTAGCATCGGCCGGTCGATCGATCTCCACCATGTACTGCTGCAGCGGTTCAACGCCAAAGGTAAACTTCACTTCGTAATCGTGCATCTGCCCGTCGGGGCCTTCGGTATTGATCATGAACCGCTCTCCATCGCGGAACATCCGAGAAGTCACGCCGTAGTGCTCCAGCGTTTGGTCGTTAAAGTCGGCCAACACCGATTCATCCGTCGCAACGGCCATTGCTTGATCGTGATGCGATCCATGAAAGGCGTCGGCTTGAGGCTGATGACAAGCCGCGCATGAATCACGCCCCACCAAGGACGCAGTGATTAACTCCGGTGATTCACGGTAATAGTCAGCTAAAATCGCCCCCACAATGCAACAGCAAAGCAGAACGACTATGATACGCATTACGATCTTTTTCATGCCAGAAGTATAACTTATTCGGCGCGTTTCGTCTTCGCGCTAGGTTCCCGACCATCACAAATTATGGCAAGTGCTCCGATGGACGATAGTGAAAATCCAATCTGTGACGCCAGCGACAAAGCCCGCTCATTGCGCCCAGCAACCGCCCAAACGGCCCCTGCTACCGCGACGCCACTGCGACCAGAGCACCTTTTGTTTGCAGCGTCAAAGCCCACTCCAGCAAAGAATAAATCGTTCACGCGTGAGACCGAAACCAACTACGCGTTGTCTAAAACTCGAACGCTGACCGCCGGCGTTCCCGGCGAGCAACTTTCGGACATCGTCAATCGAGCCATCCAACGGATCCGCGCGATCGATGCGGACGGACTTTTGTTTGCTGGCGACCCAAACGCGATCAGCGGCGAAATCCCCGACGCCCCCGGCAGGCAACCCTGCTTGATCTGGATCCCCGGACTTGGCAAACAATTACTAGAGTCGATTCCCCATTGGGTTCACGTCGCCAGTTCTCGATTGAGCCAAAAGTTGGATCAAGAGACCGATTGGTTTGATGCCATCCGCACCATCGGCGTCCAATCGGTTGGCGGGCATGCGTTGTTAATGACTGCCGACGGCGTTACGGCTGATCCGTTTGTCTGCCGAATCGGAAGACTTTTCCGTGTGCCAGTCGTACGCTTTGAACCACTTCCGAACAAACTTGAGCGAAGCTGGGTAATTAAACAACTCGAAGAAACCTACGATTCGGAAACGTTACGAAAAGGTACACCGCTACGAGCATTCTTTTGCTGGTTAAAGAACGCCGATGCTAAAAACAACCAAGCCAAAGTCAACATCGCCAAACCTGCTCACGGAGACGCCGATCGCTTGCTGGCCGCTGCGGCAACGATGTCGCTGTTGCTGTCGGTGCGCAACAAAGGCACCACGCTGTCCACCAGCCAACATCGTTTACAAATCCGCCCGGGCAACGCGACTCGCATTTTAGTTAACGCTAATTTGACCAAAACCAAAGTCACCGACCAACTGCTTGCGGCAGGGGCGGTCGGATGGTGGCTAGCAAAACCGGAAACCACCGGCCCAATAAAAAACCAATTCGATTTGAAACCTAGCTCCAATGTACAGCCAAACGTACAGCCAGAAGCACAGCCAGAACTTTCAAACTCGCCTTCAACAATCGCCACCAGCCTTGGAGACATCAAGAGCCAACCGTTATTGATTCACTGGACTCGCCGCCGCGTAGGCGCTTGGCCGGACCAGACCCAAGAAGAATACCTGGACGACCTGATCTTTCGCAGCGGTCGTCGGCGGCATCACGAACTGGCCGCGTTGTGCCGCATCTTGGCGTCGCGAAGAATCATCGCCTCGAACCAACTCACCCGCGACCGCCGCACCGTAACCTGCTTGTCAGACATGACCTTGAAAGAAATGATGACCAAACGGGTGTTCCGATCCCACCTCAGCCGCTGGGATTTTGAACCGTACGGAATCGCGTTCAAACGCAACGTCTTCCTACGCAAATTCGGAGCTCGGCCCGTCGCCTACGGTGGGGAAGGGGAGTGGCAGTCGATGGAAGATGACGAAAAACCGTACTTTCAAATTCGCAGTTCCAGCAGCGCCAAGATTGACTGGCAACAAGAAAAAGAATGGCGAGTGATCGGCGACGTAGATCTGAATCTTGTCGGCTCCGACGAAGCCGTCGTGTTCGTCGGTAGGGAATCGGAGATCGCCACGTTGAGCGAACTATCCATCTGGCCCGTGGTAGCGATTGGGCAAATCGATCCACAGGACAGCAGCGGAAGCCCGCCACGTTAGCAAGGAACCCATAGTCGCCTTTCACTCTGTGAAAGTAGCGCTACCTTCGGTGCACGCTCACAAAGCGGTTGGCTCAGAATAAATATTCGTTGCTTAGGCCGTTTTTTTTGGCCGGCGTTTACCCAAAGAACAGCACAGGAATGACTAACTAAGAGGTTTGTCGAATGCATCTTAGCTTGGTAGAAACGCGGTCCTGATTGTTCGCCCATGCAAACGCTTCTTTCACGGAGTGAAAGGCGACTATCTCCGCATGACTAAATCAACCGCCCCGTCAGCGAGGAACCACGTGCCAGCGAGCAACCGAGCTTCAGCAATGGAAGCCCGCCGCGTCAGCAAAAAATGTGGTGATGGGCTTCTAGCCTGTCATTTGCATAGGGGCAGGCTTAAGAAAGGCTAGAACCGCCAGCTCCACACCTTCTAGGCTTCGCTAAAGCATGACTAAATCAACGGGCCCGTTAGCGGAACACTGGTGCAAATCCTCGCTAACGCGACGGCCTACCATCTTGAAGGCACTTATTAATTTGCAACACCGCCTGACCCTAACCCGTCTTTGCCACTAACCCGTCTTACCGCTTGGACAACTCATCCCGCAGACTCGCGGCCAATTCGTAATCCTCATTCTTAATCGCCGAAGCCAACTGCTCCTTCAACGTCATGCCGACATCGTACTTCTCTCGCATGCCCTCCCGCAGCTCGCGTAACCGCACAACCAAATCATCCTCTTCGAACTGCTCATCCGCCTCGTACTCGACAAACAATTCGTGCAGCTTCTCCAAACCCTCGTTGACTTCCTCAATCGCCAACTCGACCGCACCGGGGTCGCTGGTCTTCACATCCTCTTCTTCGTCTTCGGCATTCAAATGAGACAACGCCGCCGCCTGAGTTCGGTGATACAACACAAACGGACGATACTGCTCGTGCGAAACCGTCCATTGATCATCCGGTGAATGCGATTTACAAAAATCCATCAACTTCAACGTATGATCTGCATCCCTAACCGCTCTGCCGAACTCCTTCAGCTGCAACCAGCACACTCGACGATGATAAAACTGAACGAACTCGCGATCGATTTCCATACAAACATCATCGCTCAACTCAAACTCAGCTTCAGCCTTGCTTGAGCTTTGCTGCAAAAAATCGAAGTACGTTCGCTGACCTTCAAACTTGGTTCCATCGGGACGTCCATCGGTTTCCAATTGCAACACGCCCATATCAACCCGCATTTGCAACACCTGTCGCTGAGACAACTCCAGCATGCGAACGTTGACCGATTGCGGATCAAAGGGCCACTGCTTTAGAATTTCGTCGATGTCTTTAACTGCCATAAATCTCTTCGTTCTACTTGGTTACTGGACGATACCATCATACGTTCTCCGGACCTGAACAGGCCAGCAACGAAGCTTCCTCCAGATGTAATACTCTCAGATTGTCGCCTGAGTTCACTTTTTACGCAATTGGTTCGGCCGACAACCAGCCATAATTTTGCCCCGCCGCGAACGTAGCCGATAACATATACCGACAATGGGTGAACCTTTTAACGTCCGTAATGTCGGTACCGATGCCCCCACCCAAGCGAACTGCCAGTTAGAATAAAACCATGCTTTACATCAACGAAAAAATAACGATTCCTCGATCCGAGTTTCGGTTTTCGTTTGCGCGCTCGCCGGGACCGGGCGGCCAGAATGTAAACAAGGTAAACTCAAAAGCCGTCATGCGCTGGTCGGCCGATGAATGCCGAGCCATCCCACCGCTGATGAAGCAGCGATTCCTAACGAAATTCGCCAACCGAATTTCGTCCGACGGCACGTTTATTTTGACCAGCCACCGGTACCGCGACCAACCGAAAAACGTCCAAGACTGCTTGGAAAAGTTGAAAGCGATGCTGCTGTCGGTCGCCCAAGCCCCGAAGCCGCGCAAAAAGAAGAAAGTCTCCGCTTCAGCCAAACGCCGTCGACTCGAAGCAAAACGCCGGCGATCAACCACCAAACAGCTACGCGGAAAACTTCCGAAAGATTAAACCCGCACCCGAAGTCTCCAAACTTCGGGATGTGGCTCGGAAAGACCTGAACGATCGCCAACTCAACCACAACGGCCTACTTCTAGCCGCATCAGAACTCTTAGCTACTTTTCGGATTTGACAGCGACTGCCGCAACGTCGGCATGCTCATGAACGCACAAGATTGCTCAAGCAAATCAAACGGGCAACTCCCCACGCCCGGACCATACAACTCTAACTCGAACGGGCCGCGGTACCCCAACGCATTCAGCTTCGACAACCACTTTTCGATTTGAATCTCGCCCTCGCCCAACGGGAGCCGAAAACTCTTTCGCTCATTGCCAGGGTATCTTTGCATCAGCCATGAACCACGAGTACGATCAGCCAATTGAACCAACTTGACCCGGTCAACGTACTCCGCCAACCGCTCAAACGCATCCGCATCCATGCCCACGTGATACAAATCCAAAGCAACCCCCAAACTCGGGTTCGCCGCCAACAACTCGATCGTGTCACCGATCGTTTGATGGAACGTAAACCTCGAATATGGCTGGTCAAGAATCGGCTCAACCACCAACTGCACATCTCGCGATTCCGCGTACGGCAAAATCCGGTTCAACACCGACTGAAAAACCTTGCCAATATGATTTTTCAGATGACCGTTCAACGAGCCGGGATGAATCAACAAACAGTTTGCATTCAATCGAGCCGCTAAATCAATCGCGTTCATCGTGTCCTCAACCGAATCCTCAAGCGAACCACCGTCGCCGGTATAACCGCCGGCAAAGTGCAATGAAGAAACAGACAAACTTGACTCGTAAATCAAATCAACCGCGTCACTTACGCCATAATTTTCAATCTTCTGACGCCACAGGCCAATCGATTCAAAACCAAAATTGCGATAACCCAATAGATCCTCTTCAAGAGACCAAGAACGAGAAGAGAACTGACAGGCCGATACCTGTCGCAGTTGTTGAGACCGCATACTAGCTTCCGTTGATAGTTTTTTTGGGGACTGGGAGGTGAGGGACTGCGAAGCAGCAGCCAAAGTATCTTGGTTGTGATCCAACTTGTAAAGCTGGATCCAAAAAAAATTAAATTCACTGCCAAATCGCTGATAGCAGTGCGAATTGCTTTTTCAAAATGCAGATTGACTTTATTTCTTTTTTCTAACCAACAATCTTCGCATCACTAAACCTTCTCCAACGTCATCATCCCAAACAGCGATGCCTCCAACGCAACCACCAGCAGACCTGCAGTCGGCTGCGACGCCCAACCAAATTGTTCGCCTAAACAAAACAAAGCCGATCGCGTGCAAACTCAACCTACGCCGCGCGATGTAAACGAAGCCGAAACGATTCCGCTGACGATGTTGATTTCGATCCCGCTGACGATGTTGTTTTCGATTCCGCTGACGTTGTCGATCCCGCTGCCGATGTAGCTTCAGAATTCGCCCCCGCCTTACCGCGTCGCAACCCAGCCCCCGTAACCAACTCGCAAACGTCGATCACTTTTTCTGCGTAGTCGCTAAACTGATACTTCTGTCGCACCCGCTGTAACGCTCGATCGCGGATCCCAATGGTCACTTCCGGCTGATCTCGCATCAATCGAATGGTCGCAGCCGCCTGAGCATAGTCTGCATACGGCATCACAAACCCAGCACCGTCAGCAATCGCCTCCGGAGCACCGCCAGCCCCTTCAAACGCGATCACCGGAAGACTCGCCGCCATCGCCTCGTGAATCACGCACGGAAACGGATCAACTCTCGACGACATCAAGAAACAATCCGCCCCCACAAAATACTGTTCAACATTCGAACGTTCACCGATGAAATGCACATTATCCTTGGCCGACGTATTGTTCAGGTCCAGTTGCAAATAATGATGCAACGAATGTGCCCAACGAGGACCGTCACCGACCCAAACAAAATGAATCGGTCGATCGGCCCGCTGAGCCTCACAGACGACGCGAGCAATGTTAACAAAGTGGTCGATGCCTTTACGTAAATCCAACGTACCGCACCCCAACACCACAAACGCATCGTCCGGCAGCCCAAGTTCTTCGCGAAGATTAGCCTGAGCCTCCTCGCGACAGACCCGCAAACCAAATCCTGGCGTCAATAAACCTTGCGGCAACACCAGCGTTTTTTCGACCGGCAATGGCGTCAAATGATTCGCTGCGTTGCGAACGAAATCGACCGGGAAAATCACCTTCTCCGAAACCGAATACACCTGCTGATAATCAGACGCGTCGTACCCAGACGGCAATTCGTGCACCAACGAGACACACGGCACGCCCATCGCGTCGAGTTCCTGAGTAATGTAACGCGATTCCATACTGTTACAAACCGCCACCGTCGGCGCACTGTCCTGGTAGCGTCCGACAAAACTACGTACGCGTTTGCGAATTCCTTCGCGATTTTGATTAGTCAAGTTCAAGCAATCGACCACCGAGTGATCTTGAAAGTCCTTGGCCAAATGTCCGCCGCTGAGCAAAATCGATTCGCAGGCAACCTCGCAGTTTTCCGCAAAATGCTTCAGCAAGTTCAAAATGATTTTTGGAGCGCCCGTTCGAGTCGCTTCATGAGACACGAACACAACGCGAGGCTTGCTGGGCCCTTCGCTCTTGTTTCGACTAAAGGACCTTTTGAAAATCCCCATGATACATTCCGTTAAATTCTACAAACCGGCCAAAGGTTCGACCGATTCTTATAAGCTGAGTCCCCATCTCTTCCGTTCGGCGGAGAGTATCAAGCTGTTAGCTTTGGCGATAGATCAACAAAAAGCGATTGCACCTACTCCGCAAACAAGCAACGCTAGCAGCCCAAAATGTGGCGACAATGCATCCAGCCATTTCGCTCCCATCAATTTCCTTGGCAAGCAAAACAAGCAGGCACAAGCAGGCCTTTGGTGCCGGTTTACGGGGCGAGTGAATCAGTTTCACAAATCCGAAAGGGCCCACAAATGGTAGCCCGCCTAGTGAGCAAGGATTCCCACGGGCGTCTCGCTAACTAGGCATTCACATCGCCCCAGGTAAGTCACTGCCAGCTGATGGTTTATAATCCCAAATAGCAACCGAGCGGAATTCATCTTCAAAAAAATTAACGCGAAGTCCCTAAGACGCAAAGACACAAAGGTGCAAAGAACTTGTGCCCCCCGCTAAGCCACCCGCGAAAACAACTGCTGGAACTGCTGCGAATCTGCCGCGGCAGCGGCGACACTGCTATCATGCACGATTTCCCCCAGTTCCATCACGATCACTCGATCGGCCAACTTCAACGACGACGGACGGTGAGTCACAACAAACGTCGTGCGCGACTTAATAAACTCACGCAACGATTCCAAAATTTGCCCCTCGGAATGGCCATCGATCTGGCTAGTCGCTTCATCCAAAATCAAAATCTGCGGATCCGACAACACGGCTCGCGCCAACGCCACACGCTGTCGCTGCCCCGCCGACAACGACGAACCATCGTCGCCAACATTCGTCTGGTAACCATCGGCCAAGCTGTCGACAAAACGATCCACATGAGCCACCTCGATCGCCGCCATGATCTCTTCGTCGGTCGCATGAGCCTTCCCGTAGCCAACGTTATCCCACAGCGTCCCGTTGAAAAGAACTGAAGACTGAGTCACCCAAGCCATTTTGTTACGAACCTGTTTGGGACGCATCTGCCGAATGTCTTTGCCGTCGATCAACACGCGACCATTGTGCGGATCATAAAATCGAGCCAATAAGTTCATCAACGTCGATTTGCCGCTACCATTCCCACCAACGATCGCCACCGTCTGGCCAAACGGAATTCGCAACTCGATTCGCTTCACAACGGGCTGCCGAGGAAGATAAGCGAAGAATACGTTTTCAAATCGGATCTCATGCTTGTGGTCGGGCACAGGAATCGGATTCTCAGGAGCACTCACGAGCGGCAACGGATCGAACGAGCGATACAGGTTGTCGCAAGCCGTGCCGCCTCGTACGATCACGTTCACAATTTCGCTCATCTTACGAGCCGGATCAGCGGCCCCGGCCAGCATCGAATAAAACAACAGTAACATCGTCGGCGAAATCGGGCTGTCGCTAATTTTGATAAAACCGAACAAATGAGTTTCCTGATTGAGCACCAAGTAAGCCCCAACCAACATCGACAACGAAATCGAAATAATGCTCAGCACTTCCGTGATCGGCCGCAACAACGAATCGTACAACGCAATGCGAATCTGCATATCGTACAACGTGCGGGCGTTCTTTTTGAAACGATGCCGCTCGGTACGTTCGCGATTGAAGATCCGAACCGTCTTCACTGCCTTGAACGTTTCGATCAACGTCCGAAACACCTCGCCGATCCCCGCCATTTCAACCTGCGTAGACTTTTTCATCCGTCGCGAGACCGAGTGAATCAAAAACGCACCGGCGGGAACAATGATCATCGAAATCAACAACAGCGGCGTGGAAATCATCGCGGCAAAGACAAGGCAGCTGATCATTTTCAACGGTTCGCGGAAACACTTTCCGTAGAACATCCGCAAACCACTACTGATCATCATCATGTTGTACGACAACTGCGTCATCATGTTAGACGTACCAATGTTGTCGATCCGACGTTGATCAAGTTCCAGCGCCTTGCGGTAAAAAATCCGCCGCATGTCGTATACCGTTCGCTCGGCCACTCGCGCATCCAAGATCGCACTGAACACCAGCAACACGCCCTTGACGACAGACACGATCAGCAACCAGCCGAGTGCATAGCAGAGCGTTTGAAAGGGCGATTGGGGTGCGTACTTTGTGACGTACGGTTGAACATCGCGAAACCACTGGAGCGTTTTTTCTTCCGCCTTGATACGGTCTCGTTTAAGCTCGATGCGATTCTGGACGACCGGATCGTTGGTTTGTTTTAATTCAGCGCTTAGTTCAACGATTTCTTCGTCGAGCGTTCTCAGGCTGACTTCGCCGTTTCGGATGCTTTTGTCGACCCAAGTGATCGCGGTTTCGTCTTCCAGCACAATTTTGACGATCGGAAACACCGTCGTGATACTGGCACTCCAGATGATGGCGATCAGGAAGCTACACAGGAAAGCGCCTGCGATGGACCATCGGTATTTGAGCGACTGCTTGATAGCTCGCAAAAAGGGTTTCATTCGTGATCGCAAGATAAGGTAGGAGCAGTTGGCATGCGGGATGAGGGTTGGACCAAAGCGCACCAATAGCCTCGTCCCCGCAAGTGTTATCGGCAGAAGCGTTTACGCAATCCGCACAATCTGAACCGAAAACGACCAAAACCTTGGCGATTGTTAATTCGTTCGGCTGCCACAGGCGAATGGCCTGCCAACGCCGCTGATGGCAAAAGTGCTATCAATGAGCTGTTAGCCACGAGAGGCCAAAGCGGAAACCAGCGAGTACTCGGCACGAAACAAGACAAAACAA
>JALZWN010000037.1 GCA_023300235.1 Mariniblastus sp. | reverse complement strand
GGGTGCTTGAGAAAGTCTACGACCTCCTTGACTTCTTCGACCGCTTCATCGATACCAGCGACATCGCTGAACATCACGCCCAAATCGTCATCAGCCATCAAGCGTCCACGACTGCGACCGAACTGCATCGGTCCACCAGCACCGCCCAAGCGACTCATCATGAACAAGAACAAACCTGCGATCATAAACAGCGGCAACAACAGCATTCCGTAAGTCGCCAAGAAACCCGGCCCGTCGGCATACTTGTAATCATGGTTGCCGGTATCCAACAAATCGGTGAGCTTTTGATGGGCCGTTTCGTCGACAAGGCTTTTGTAAGTTATAAATCTTGTTTCAGCGAACTTGTCACCTGATTCACCTTCAACTCGCTTTCGCGATTCAATCGTTCCATATACGCACCCACTTCGATCGTCGACCTCAATACTGGTCGGCTTCCTGTAATCGATCCAAATCGTGTTCTTGGCTTTCTTCTTTTTCGTCTTGATCTTCACAACTGAAGTTTCATCGTTACCCGTGGGTTGCCCCTGATCATCGAACTGATTTGCCTTAAGCAGTTCAACGAGTTTTGGATAAGGAATCTTGGCCGTGCCTGCGGAGCTACTCAACAGCACAAAGACGACCAGCGACAAGACCATCAAAACAATGAATACCACCCACGCCGAGGAACGATTGTTTTGAGGAGCCTGAGAAGGATCTGGCTTGCGGTTATTTTTTTTGGTCATCAATTATTCCGTCGAATTTCAAATTAAAGGAATCATCTGTTGGCACAACCTTGATTGAGCCGTCTTGGTGAAGGTGGTTTGCTGATTTAGTCGAATTTCAAAAATCGTTGTTAGCCGCTTTGGCAATAGCCGCGGTTTTGTGGTGCGGAAACTACGGCCATCGCCAAAGCGGCTCAATAAATCAACAATCCTCTCGCCACGGTTTCACCATAGACCGCGACTCACTCCAAAACGGCAACCAAAGGTTACCAATCACCGCTAGAGAAGCAAAAGCCATTCCAAAACCGGGTAAAGTGATCGTTTGACTGTTTTTTCACACCGCCGGCGAGCATTTGGCTTGCCCCCGAACCACAACCTGCAACAGCCCCACGCTAGTAACTACCGGTCAACGCCGCCTGACGGATGGCTTGAACTGACATGAAAACCAGAAAAAAATTCGCCAGCAAGCAATATATCGGGGCAACTCGAATCGGCGCACAAGGTTAGAGCGTCTACGATACCTGCCGGTCGATCGTGCCATTTTGACGGTTTCAACGATTGCCGGGCAAACTTAAAATTCCAGTCAAAACAAGCCTCCAGCCTTCAACCGCTCTCGCATTGTTCGTCGGTTGTTGAAAAAAATCAACACGGCGTTGCCAAACTACCACCGCGATGCATTGTCACCACATCGCCACACTTCATCGCCAACCAACGCCGCTCGCCCAAACCACCAAACCCTTCACTGCATGAACGCAACAAAACACATCGCAGTCTTGGGCTCTACCGGCAGCATCGGCCAAAGCGCCATCCAAGTCATCCAAGCGATCGACGGCCTGCACCTAACCGCCATCTCCGGCCACCAAAACATCGCGGCGCTTGTCGAACAAGCCAACCAGCTGCGACCGGCCTACGTTGTCGCCACCGACCCCGCCGCGGTCGACCGCTTCATCGCCGATGGTGGGCAGTTGCCTAACATCAACGGTACCGAATTTTTGATTGGCCCCGAAGCCTTAGAAACGATCGCCACGTTGCCCCAAGTCGACACGGTTTTGGCCGCGATCGTAGGCATCGCCGGTTTGCAAAGCACCTTTGCCGCGGTATCAGCCGGCAAACGCGTGGCCCTAGCCAACAAAGAATCGATGGTCGTCGCCGGTCACTTGCTGACCAAACTGGCCGCCGAAACCGGAGCCGAGATCCTGCCGGTCGACAGCGAGCACAGTGCGATTTTCCAAGCCCTCAAAAGCGGCAAGCCCGACGAAGTCTCGCGAGTGATCCTGACCGCGAGTGGCGGGCCGTTCCGTGAATTCACCCACCAAGCGATGGCCAAAGTCACCGTCGAACAGGCCTTGGCCCACCCCACATGGGAAATGGGAAAAAAAATCTCGATCGATTCGGCCACGATGATGAACAAGGCCCTGGAGCTGATCGAAGCCAAATGGCTGTTTAATTTGTCCGCAAACCAACTCGCGGTCACGATTCACCCTCAATCGATCGTTCATTCGCTTGTAGAATACCGCGACGGTTCTTCGATCGCTCAGCTGAGTCCGCCGGACATGATGTTGCCGATTCAGTACGCTTTCTCCTATCCTGATCGCATTGACGGACCCTGTCCGCGGCTTGATTTGACCCAGCCATGGGAACTATCTTTTTTGCCGCCAGACGTGGAGCGTTTCCCAGCGATCGAGCTAGGATTCGAAGTCATCAAAATGGGCGGTACTTCAGGAGCGGTTTTAAACGCTGCCAACGAAGCCGCCGTAGACGCATTTTTAAATCAAAAAATTGGATTCAACGACATCGTTGTCGCTTGTCGTGAAGTCCTCGAACAACATTACTTTGATCCTTTTCCGGAGTTGGCTGATATCCTTGAAGCCGACCGCTGGGCAAGGCTGGAGATTTCCAAGTGGATTACTGCTTGACCTTATTCGCCGCGACCAATTTTTGGTCCGACCCCGGAAGCTACATCGCCATTTTAAAAGTCGTCTTCGGCTTAGGCGCGGTAATTTTCGTGCACGAACTTGGCCACTTTTTGGTCGCCAAAGCTTGCGGCGTTAAATGCGATAAGTTCTACGTCGGCTTCGATGTGCCGATCAAATTGTTCGGCCAAACGATCATTCCCGCCAAACTGATCTCGTTCCAATGGGGCGAAACCGAATACGGAATCGGCGCGATCCCGCTGGGCGGATACGTCAAGATGCTCGGCCAAGACGACAACCCCGGCCACAACGAAGAACAAATCAAAGAATCCATCGCCGAAGGTGAATCGGTCGAGTCCGCGATTTTGGCGTCCGGCATGGTCGACCAAACCAAACTCGACCCACGCAGCTTCCTCGCCAAGTCCGTGATCCAACGGATGGCGATCATCAGCGCAGGGGTGATCTTCAACTTGATGTTTGCCGTCTTGTTTGCCGCAATCGCTTTCCGCAGCGGCGTTGATTACCAACCGCCAGTGATGGGTTCGGTCATCGGCGGAGGACCCGCTTGGAAACACGACATGGCCGGTGCCACAATCACTGCCATCAACGGCAAAGAGGTTGAAGGGTATTTCACCTACATGCACTTCGCCGAAAACGTCATCCTGAACTCAGATGATTCGACGATTCCAATCTCATTCAAGCGTCCTGGCTCCGACGAAATCGTCTCGATCGACGTAACCCCCGAAAAGGGATTCGCCCGCGACAATCCGGACCTCGCCCGCGTCGGCGTGCAGTTTTCTCTTCTGCCAAAAATCGGCTCTCGCGGTGCACTTAAAGGTGCCCCCGCCGCAGCAGCCAGCCCAGCGTTTGAAGCCGGAGACCTGATCGTCGGCATCAATGGGACCCCAATCAAAACCGAAGTCGATCTTCGACAAACCCTGTTCCGCGACGCGAGGATGCCAGCCGAATTCACCCTTCAACGCACCGTCGGCGAAGGCGAAGATGCAAAAACAGAAACACTCAAAACCACCGTCGGCGTAAACCCCGAAAAGGTCGTCGGCTTTGCAACCACTTGGGGCCCAATCGCCGTCATCAAACTCAACTCGCCAGCCAGCGCGGCGGGGTTGCAGGAAGGTGACTTGATCAAGCAAATCGATGGCGAACACCCCGGCGACTTGTTGACACTCGACAACCGCATGTTCACCAAAGCCAAAAATCAAGAATCGATCACGGTACAGATCGAGCGAGCCGGAGAGCTAATCGACGTTTCGATTCAACCAGAACTACCAAAACTCGCTTCGACGCTCGGCCCCAACAAGCCAATCGCCATCGACTCGCTAGGGATCGCCGTGGCAACTTCATTGACCATCGACAACGTCGAACAGGGATCACCCGCCGACAAAGCCGGAATGCTTTCCAATGATAAATTGGTGTCCGTAAAGTACCTGCTCAACGAAGATCAAAAAGCAGATGAACGGTACGCTGGTTTGAAAAAGAAACCAGTGGTCAACTTTGTCAAAGACACCACGTCGTGGGCAGAGGTGTACGAAGACGTTTTGCAGAGCCTGCAAACGGGATCCAAGTTTGAGATCACCGTCGAGCGTGAAGGCAAAGCTGAGGTGCTTGAGTTGGCTTCGGAAGAGTCTGACGAGTTCTTCCGACACACTCGCGGCATTCATTTAGAAGTTTATGAAGAACACTATGAGTCAGACAACTGGTCGGATGCCTTTACCAACGGTGCTTACCAAGTGGTTGACGATCTCAAGCGAGTCGGCAAAACACTCAAGACGTTAATCCAAGGAAAAATCTCGCCAACGAATTTGGGCGGACCGGGAACGATTGCCGTCGTCGCGACCAGCGAAGCCGCGGCGAGTACCTCGCGGTTGTTGTTATTCTTGACGTTCTTGAGTGCCAACTTGGCAATCGTGAACTTCTTGCCGATCCCAGTTTTGGACGGCGGGCACATGATGTTCTTGGCTTACGAAGGCATCTTCCGCCGACCGGTGAACGAACGAGTTCAACTGTTGCTAACCTACGGTGGTTTGGCCTTTGTGTTGTGCTTGATGATCTTCGTGATCTCAATGGACGTCGGGCGAATCGGATCGTGGTTCATGTAATGAACATGGCGACGGTGTCGACAACACCCAGATGTTGCTCGGCGATGCCAAAGACAGTGTCGACGACATTTTAGCCAAGATGTGATCATGAGACGAAGTGTAGCAATTACAGGTGCCACGCCCCCGTTTTTACGTTGGGCGATTTGGCATTCTTGCGAGTTGCGGGCGTTGGATCCGTATCGCTTTGCCGATCAAACCTTTCGCAAGCTCCGCGGCGTGCGTGAGCTTTCAATCGCGAAAGTTGAAAACCGCTGCGACGATGATTTCTGTTTTCACCCCGAAGCGTTTGCGAAAACGCCGCCAGCAGTCGATCAAGTGCGTGGTTTTCAACGCGAAGAAATCGCGGCCGTGTTTGGCGGCGAGGCCTCGGTGTTCAATAGCTGTCACGGCTGCCCAGCGAATGTATTGGGCTCACGAACTGACGGCGTGGCAGCGGGTTGCTTTGGGTTCATGGCAACGACCGATTTTGATTTGCAACGCTTGATGTCCGGCTACCCGCAGACCGAATCGACCGAGTTTGATTTAGTCCAGCGTGTACAAGCAGCGGCCGAGCAAACCGAAGTCGAAGCTGATTTAAACAAATGGTTTGGGCCGGGGAAGATCGTTTGGCATCGGTTGTGGAAGCCAAAGATTTTGTCCGCGAAACAGCTTGGCGTTGTCGACCAAATTTTCGATTCAGTGATTGAATCATGCGGAGCGTTGCCCAGTCATGTTTTGGATTTCAGCGCCGCAGTAAAAGCCTGTCTCGAACACAAGATGCCACTGCATGTAGAACTGGTGCCATCGGGCTTGGCGGACAACGAGACATGGAAGCTTGCAACATCTTGTCCCGATTGTCATTGGGAGCCCGAGCAAGTGAAGAAGCTCCAGAAGTGCCCCGGCTGCGCTCGCATCGGCGGCATGGCCGAAGGCCCCAAATTCCGAGTGCTAGGGCTTCGGCCGTATTCGGTGCTGCACGGAATCGTCGGTGAAAAACGCGTTGAAAAAGCGTTAACTCAACTGCGAGGATAATCGCTTCTTACTCCGGATATATCTGCCACTCCGAATGTCGCCTTTTACTCGGAATGTCACCTTTTACTCCGTAAAAGAGCGCCCCACAGAACACTCCATCAAAGGAAAAGACTCGCTCCAAAAAAATCGCGTTCATGGAAAAGTCTTTTAACGCAAGAGCTCC
>JALZWN010000036.1 GCA_023300235.1 Mariniblastus sp. | reverse complement strand
CTAACCACACATTTAACATTGCGAGGGTATTATCGAATCTTCAAACGATACGCCCTCCGCCGAACGAAAACAGCAATTGCTATGTCACACACGCGTGACTAGCCCCAGACCGTGTCGGGAACACAACTGCGGCGATCGCATCGCCGTGCCAGCGCCGCCCGGCTTTTGCACGCCAATCGAATCCAACTAGTTCCCGATAAGAATCACGATGAATGGGGAAATGTCCAAAAAATCCACCATGCCGCTGCCATCGATATCACCTTCTTCTTGGAAATTCCCGGACGACAAAAGTGCGATGAACGGCGAGACATCTAAGAAGTCCACCTTATTGTTAAGGTCGACATCCCCCAGCAGCACGCTCTCGGCAATGGAAATTGAGGCAAATTGAATGTTAAATCCGGCAAAGTCGCTTGATGACGCAACCGTCTCGCTCGTCAATACGATCTCTCCCTCCGCACTGGGCGTTACCTCCGTCCAATCCGAAACATTATTCCTTGTAGTGGTCACTGTTGCCGCATTGGTATCACCAGTGCCAGTGGTTACCGACCATGTACCCGATTGGTTCGCCGCGCCTCCAAACAATGATAAATCATATTCCAGAGCAGGGTCCAAGCCGTTAAAGGATAAAACAAAACCACTTAAAGTTCCATCAGCATTGCTGTTGTGGTTGTTCATCCAGTAGCCATCCTCTGTCGCGAACAACTCAAACCCCGCCACAGGATCATGCCCACCTGTTGCTGAATTGAAAGATCGCAACTGGCCAGTGCCTGTGTTGTAAGTCGAAATTTCGATACCGGTGGTGGTTGCAGATCCGTCGATACCTTGCAGATTCGAAAGCACAATCCTTCCACCAGTTGCCAAAGCACTCGTTGCGGCTGCCCCGGGCTGAGCAAACGTCGTATTGTAAATGTCGGTACCAGTAGCGGGATTGGCATCGTCTGCAAGGTTTCCAAAATCAACATAGACAACTTGAGCACTTACAGGATCAACACTAGCGGGCACAAGACTCGATGCAAGGCTATAGAACTGAGCACAATCCACGTCGCTGCTAGTGACCTCAATAAAGTAAGTCCCTGGCGTCAAAAACACCTCGAGCGAATCAGCAACGCCAAGGCCATTTTCATCTGCCACACCTAACACAGAACCACCATTCTGGTCCAACAACCCAAAACTTAGGTCGTTCAATTCTCGCGTATCGACGGTTACTCGCGTCGCCGCCTCGTCTCCTTGCTGGGCAATATCATACTGATAACCCACGGGCGTTACCGTAATCGTTACGTCCCCGGCTTGATTCACCTCAAAGCTAAAAACATCCGTGTCGGTGACACCATCGATTGAAACAAAGTCATTGTCAGACATCCGCACGTCTTGTCGCGAACCATCCATGCCAACTCCCAAAAAGTTAGCAATGTCGCCAAGCGGAGTAGCGTTGGCCGAGGTGTCGTTACCAACACCATTCTCAAAATGATCGCCATAGCCACGATGCAGAGCCAAAACATCTGCGTGCTGAGGGCCGTCAAAGGCAATTTGAATACTGGGCTCTAACAGAAACCGCTCACTATTGGAAATCAAGTGGTCCATTCCCAAGCCGTGACCCAGTTCATGGGCGACGACGTTCCTGAACTCAACATCATCAGCGTCAAAAACCCTAGTGTTATCAGTATCGATTACCATGTCGCCCGAATCAGGGAAGAAGTTGAAGGCGAGCGTATTGCCCCCAGTTTGCCCGTCGAGTGGCCGACCGCCGATTCTAATATCAGCAACGACACCGCGTGCACCACGTCCACTGCCATTTAGCGTTCTGCCGTTGTCGTTGGGTTCGTAAACAAAGTTCAATCCCGAAAGAGCTGCGTATCGCTCGAAGGTCCTTTCGAAAATCCCAAACCAACGACGTTGAGTTAGGTCCGCCGAAGTATCTGCTTCTGAAAAGTTATCGTCCAAAGAGGCAATCAAAATACTTCCCGCTAGATCGCCTCCGAAATTAACGTTGGTACCATCTCGAACAAACCCCCAAGTCAACGTGATCGAATCGCCCATGTTAATACCGGCACCGTCAGTCGCCGTTCTGAGCCACCGGTCGACAAGCAAATGTCCATTCGAAGTGCTGGCTTCGTTACCCAAAACACCCAACGCCGGAGCAACGCTTGCACAACATGGGCAGGTTGAATCATCCGCTTCCGTCCGCAACTCACAATACAAGTAGTGCTCGCCACGAACTGCGTCGAGACGTTCCTGCGTGTCATTCATGTTTTCATAGCCAACCCACGCTAAGAGAAAACAACAAACCGACAACATTAAAACGATTCTCATAGTTTTACTTTTCAAATGGGAAGATGTGAGCTACGAACAGCAATAAGGCGATGACAGACGTTCAACCATTAGACGCCTCTACTTCCACAAACATACGGGATAAATCGAGAGTTTACACTTCAAGCAGTAAATTTAACCGCAGGAAGTAACACCGAACACGACCTAATGATTGGCACAAACCTAGTAAAGATAAACGCAAACGACGTAAGCCCTCCCCACGTGACCTACCGCACCACCGCTTGGTCGGATCCTCCCAACGCATGACTCAGTCACGGAGCATGCAGACAATCGCGGCTACTCCTCGCCTTCAATACCTCGACTCATGCTGCGGCTTCAACTTGAAGGTGGCCGAGGTTGCATAAACTTCCACTGCCCAATTGTAAGCGGCACCCGTCTCACTGTCAGGAACTCGAATTAAAACTGATGAATTGCAATCGAAAACCTGTTCTCGCGGCCTGACCAATCCGAACCAGTGATTGTCATTCGCAATGCGGTGCAAATACACCAAGAATGAACTCACTACGTCTTCGGGCGGAGGAGGCAGTTCAGACTCGATGTCAGAAAGGTCATCGTTCGAATAAACCAACGGTTGAACCCGAGACGGGTCAAATGTGATTCGGTTTGCCCCAGCACGCGACGCCCACAACAGCATCGTCGCCAACACTTGCTTACTACGTGGCCACCGAAGCCAATAGTTTCGCCACTCATTCGTGCGTACGGGATGTAGCGTTATTTGCTTCATTTTAATCGGATACCATCAGCGTTCACCGGGAATTGGCGAAAGGCATGCAAGTAGAAAAAGCCACGCGGCCCACGGTCCCATGTGCAACAAATTGGCCCACCCAAGTCATCAGCAGTGAAGCGAACCTCAGCCTTCCGTTTTTCTCGCACGGCTGTAGCTCCATGCTGCCCACGGTAGGAGAAACACACAAGAGTTATTGGCATTGCAAAGAGTTTGCGAGACGCGGGAAAGGAAAAAAAGTACAGAGTGAAAGCCATCAGTTCGCAGGTATTGGGAATTGACTCCATGCTGGTATTGAATGGCGACTGCCACGCTGAGGATCGAACTTCAGAGCAACCGACAAGCAACAATACTGCAAGGGTAAAAAAGCCACTGGTAGCGTTGCGATTTACGTGCCAACATTTCCAGTGCAATTGATTTGACTTTGTTTGAGCGGGATAACGCCTGAGTTGCCCCAGTCGCATTATCACGTCGAATTGTTTCTAGTGCGCAAAAATTCGGTAGACCACAATGTTTAGGTCTCGATCAATGCCTACTGTGCGTCCGTTGGTGTCCACACCATCACGATACCATTCGGAGACCCCGTCGACGGACAGTGATTTAGCCGTGGTGCCAACCCAATCCGGAGTTGCCATTCCGGAGATCCGTTTTCCAGCGATCGCCCATTGATCTACATCGTCAGGATTAACACTCGCAACGATTCGAATATCCCATTCGGATGGAGCGGGCGGAAACGATCCGCCGTTAGTAAAGGATACGTCATATTCGAGCTGATTGTATTTCCGCCTGAAACTCACATATTGCTCAATGAATTCAACACGATCAGCAAGTGCTGCTCGTGAGGCGCTAGTTTCCGACACGCTTGGCGGTCCAGAATTCCCGGAGCAACCGACAAGCAACATGAGCAATACAAGGAGTGTGATTCTTGACATCTAGATTCAATCTGACTGAGCGACATAACGTCTGCGCTGCCCCAGCCGCAGCAAACAAGCTGTAAATTTAAACCGATGACAGATGCGACCCGGGCCCATCGCACTGTCATTCACCGGCCTCTTACCAGACGCGAATTTCAGTCTCTTTGCCATCCACTTCGCGAAGTATAACAGTATCTTTAGGTGCACCAATTTCCTTCAGTTTCTCAATGATCAGCTTGATAGCAGCTTCGGGATTCTCGGTAGCAACATCTAGGCCCATGTACTTGAACGAACCGTCACGCTGCATCATCGTTCCACCACCTGTCACCGATCCAAACTGATGCTCCGCCAGGACCTTCTCAATAGGCCGTCCGTATTTCTTCCCCCTCTCGACGGGATCGAGATTCTCCGAGAGTTTTACGTAAAGATAGGATTCATTTGGGTTGGCCTCCTGCCCCTGTTCCGCCAGAAACTGCTGAAACTCTTCCCCGGTCATCGTTTCGCCTTCGCCGAATGTGATGCCTAAATCATCGAGTTCATTTTTTGATGACTGGCTAGATGCGTCCCCTCCACAACCGGTCAAGCAAGCGAAAAGGGAAATCATAAGCGAGAAAATTGTCTTCATGCGTAAGTACGCTTTCGTTTTGTGTTGAGGTGGAATAACGACTGCGACGCCTTAGTCGCAGCAAGCAACCAAACATAAAAACCGACGACAAATTCGAGCTGGGCCCATCGCTTTGCTACTAACAAACTTATGCATCCCGCGTTTTGATTGGCTGAAGACCATTATACGCTAACACCGAACATGGTGCGCTGATAGAAACTATCACTCCCCGGCATCTATCGGCTTATCTCAAAATTTCGCGAAATATGCATACAGCAAAAAAGGTGTCAGGGACCGTTTTGGCAGAAGACGGTGTTTTACTGCTGCAAGAAACAACCAACCAAGCGTAACGCTTGGAACGCAAGACCGGATGGAAGAAACAGTAACGCATTGCGGACTCGAATTTGCGAAAAAGATCCATGACACATTTCCTTTGTCTGATGCCTTATCTATGTCCACCCAAACGCAGCTCTTCGCCCTCAACCATGTCGCTAACAATCGGCATAAAAGACCATATTACTGGCTAATGTTGTCAATCGTTGCCTAGTGCGGTAAGGAATAATCGTCAGTTAATCATCACTTTACACGGAGACACTTATGTTTTGGAAATCTAAGAAAGACAAGCTGAAAGCGAAAGTCGAAAAGCTGCTTGCAGAGTCATACAAACTTTCGCATACCGACCGCAAAAAAAGCGATGAAAAAGCTGCTGAGGCAGATAAGTTGAGCAAACAACTCGACGGCATGTCCTAATCCAGACCTTGAATCAACTGGTGCACTCTTGACCGAAATCTCCCCCACACCCAACAAAAATGATCCGCTCTGCAAGTGGGATGATTGGCTGTTGTGCCGGAGTGGCCAACTATTGATCATCATGGGGCTGCTGCACCTACCCGTGTTCCTAGCATACGGAGACAGTTGGGAAGGGCCTATTTCGTGGCGGAAGCCGATCTTGTTTGGCGTTTCAACCGGCATGACGCTCTGGTCGCTTGGCTGGATCGTCAGCTATCTCAAACGCAACACGCTCGACAAGTGCTTCGCGGCCGTTGTGTCGGTCACGCTGGTCGTTGAAGTGTTGTTGATTACCTGGCAGCAGTGGCGAGGACAACCGTCTCACTTTAACCGAGTGGCAAGTTTCGATGCAGCTATTGATTACAGCATGCTGGTTTTAATTACCGTTGCCTTTTTGGGCATTTGCTACTTTGCGATTCGCTGTTGTGGGCGTCTTGATCTCGCGGCGGACTACCGCGTCGCTGCTCGACTTGGAATGTTTTTCTTGGTTTTGTCGTGCATCATTGGATTCGTCATTTCAACCCATGGTTATCATCGGATCGAGCAAGGCCTCAACCCTGAGACGGTCGGCAATAACGGTGTCGCCAAGTTTCCACACGGGATTGCGATTCACGCGCTGCAACTACTTCCGGCATTGGTTTTTGTTATGCGTAAGTTGAGCGTAAGCCTTGAGCTTCGACTGCTAATGCTGTGGGCGACTGTCATCAGCACTGCTTTTTTATTGGCTTTTGCGATCGTGCAAACGCTCCAGGGACATTCTAGGTTTGACCTCCAAACTATCTCCGGCACTGCCGTGTTCACACTAGGCATCATCTCGTTCGTTGCCCCGCTGCTTTTCACGGTCGTGAAAATATCCCGATGCTCACGGCGGCAGGACGTATAAGCGTGCCACCAGAATTTTGCGTTGGACGCAGCAAATTGATTCAGACATTGATCGTCGCTACTACTTCGCCATGATTTCCATGCTACCGATTAAGCGACCCGCGTTCGTGTACGATTTGTTCGACGATCGACTGTTTTGC
>JALZWN010000035.1 GCA_023300235.1 Mariniblastus sp. | reverse complement strand
AAACAACCCAACGGGCGCAGCCCGCATAGTCGCCTTTCGCTCCGTCGAAAGAAGCGTTCTCAAACAAAGCAGTTGACCTATGATCTAAACCGGATTCCAAAAAAACAACCGGATAGGCGCATCCCACATAGTCGCCTTTCGCTCCAAGGCTAACATTTTTTACGCAGTGTGTTTGCAGCACTGCCTTTAGGCGGAATTTCCAGCACCAACCATGGTTGTTCACCGGCCCAACGGGCTGGCAGTTTGCCTAGCCCAGCCTGCGGAATTGAAAGATCCGCTAGGCAGAGTAGATCATTGCCAAATAATCGCGTGGGCCAACGGCGTTAGCCGATAGTCGCCTTTCGCTCCGCCGAAAGAAGCGTTCTCAAACAAAGCAGCCGACATCCGTCCTAAGTTAGATTCAAAAAAACAAACACCACATTTTGAAAGACATCCCCCTGACTTCCTGACGCCCTAAACACTTCCATTTCCCATGGTTACTTCTCCCCAAAAGCGTTAGAATCGATCCTTTGATACCTCAACGCATCTTTCATCAAAACCATCCAACCATGAACGACGTCGCACCGTCCAACGAAGACCCACGCCGCGAAAAACTGCAACGCATCATCGACCTTGGCCACGACCCCTGGGGCCAACGCTTCGATGATCGCGATTTCATCGGCGACCTGCAAAAACGGACCGACGAGATCCACTACCTCACCGAGGCCGGCGAGAAGATCGCTCTTCCCACCGAAGAACAGCTCGGCGAAAAATCGTTCCGCGAATGGCTCAAAGAACAAGACAAAGGCACGATGGCCGGCCCCACCGTCCGCGCAGCTGGCCGGATTTTGCTGCACCGTGACAAAGGCAAACTCCAATTCATCGACATCGAAGACTGGACCGGCAAGCTCCAGCTGTTCGTCGGACAAAACCAAGTCGTCGAAGGCAACTGGGACCTCATCCAATGCCTCGATCTCGGCGACCTAATCGGCGTCGATGGCGTCTTGCGTCGCACGATGACCGGCGAGCTTTCGATCTTTGCCAAAGAGATCCACGTGCTCTGCAAAACGCTCGACCAACCACCGGCCAAGCACAAAGGTTTGGTCGATGCCGAACTTCGCCAGCGCCGCCGCTACGTCGACCTTGCCTACAACGAAGGCGTTCGAGATCGGTTCCTCAACCGCTCTAAGATCGTTGCGTCGATCCGCCAAACGTTGACCAACCAAGGCTTCGTTGAAATCGAAGGCCCAACGCTTCACACCGTCGCCGGCGGTGCCGCCGCGCGTCCTTTTGAGACTCACCATAACGCCTTGGACATGCCGCTGAACATGCGGATCGCGTTGGAGTTACACCTGAAGCGTTTGATGGTCGGCGGCATGGAACGCGTCTTCGAACTCGGCCGCGTCTACCGCAACGAAGGCATCAGCCCAAAGCACAATCCTGAATTCACGATGCTCGAAGTCTACCAAGCTTACGGTGACTACCACAGCATGATGGATTTGACCGAAGCCGCGATCACCGACGCGTTGGAAGCCATCGGCATCGGCCCGATCGTGCCTTACGGCGAAACCACCGTGAACTTCACCGCTCCGTTTGAACGCAAAACGTACAACGAGCTTTTCCAAACTCACACCGGCATCGATCCCAACGACGCAGCCGCCGTCAAAGCTTACGCTGAAAAAATCGGCTTCACGACCGAAGGCAAACACCCGGACGTTGTCAAAAGCGAAGTCTTCGAAGAAAAAGTCGAAGACGCACTGGTCGGCCCGATCTTCGTCACCGACTACCCGGCCAGCATTTGTCCGCTGACAAAACGTAAACGAGACAACCCAGAAGTTGCCGAGCGGTTCGAGCTGTTCATCAACGGGATGGAATTGGCCAACGCCTACACCGAACTGAACGATCCGGATTTGCAAGAAGAATTATTCTCGCAGCAGCTTGAAGGCCAAGACGACGAGGACTCGATGGCCAAGATGGACCACGACTTCGTCCGAGCGTTACGCAACGGCATGCCACCGGCGGGCGGGCTCGGCATCGGCATCGACCGCCTCGTGATGCTACTGACCGATTCGCCATCAATCCGCGACATCATCCTGTTCCCGCTACTACGGGATTCGCAAGAAGATTAGCCCTTCGCGAGAAGGTAAAGAGAGTAGCGAAGTAAAGAAGGTAGAGCAGGGCGGCTCGTCTCTCCGAGACGAGCCCCATAGAAGCCCGCAGCGTCAGCAAGGAACCGAATGTCGCCTTTTACTCCGTAAAAGAGCGCTCTTCCACCGCACGAACGGCGACTATCTTCGTATCGTTAATTCAACAGTCGCACAAACTAGGCCCCGATCGCCAGCGAGATCGATTCCTCGCCCCGGACGAAGTCGACCTCGGTAGCTCGCAATGGAAGCCCGTGGAAATCCTCGCTTACGGGCTTGTTGATTTAGCATATTTTGGCGCAGCAAAAAATGTGGAGATGGGCTTCCAGCCTGTCTTACGCGCTGCCCCCATGCAAATGACAGGCTAGAAGCCCATCACCACAGATCCTCGCTTACGCATCGGGCTACCACTTATAGGCACTTCCGAATTTGCAAAACTGATTCTCCCCCCTCCGCCTAACCTTGCTCCAAAACTTTCAGCTCCATCCCCTCGATCATATCGCCGGCGTTCTTTCTGAACTCCAACATGTGCGGCGCTTCCAGATGAGCATGCAGCGACGCCACGGTCTCCCACTTTTCGATCACGACCACCGCATTCTCATTCCTCACCTGAGCATCAAGCCCCGAATCCGCATCCACGGTCGGCGCGTACTCAATACACCCATCTTCCGCCAAAACCGCCGGCACGTTCGCGTTAAAGATCTTCAAAAACTCGGCCCGAGTACCTGGCTTCAAGCTAATCGTGGCGATAACGTTAATCATCCATCTCTCCGGTTCATCAAATAGGTTATGGGAAAATCCGTCGCCCATTTTAACCATTTGGTTCGGTTTCGAAATCCCACCAGCCCGCCAAACTCAACCCACTGCGGCGTTTCCACTACAAAAACACCCAACTCGCCCCTCAACAACCCACCTCCGCCGCAACCGCAAGCCATCCCAAAAATGCACAATTGGCCACTATCGCGGTTGCAGAGCGATTTTGAACTGAGATAATAATCGTAACAGCTTACCGACGGTGGTTTGATTGTATTCTTGATTCGACAATGCAGTACTGAGCAACGATGGCGCGGAACGAACAACTTATCCGACAACACAAAATCCTTCAGATTCTCGAACGAGTTCGGTACGGCAAGACGTTACTCGAACTCCAATCCGACATCATCGAAGAACTTGGCATCAGCTCGTTGCACACGCGGACCCTCCGCCGCGACCTCGAAGCGTTACAAGCCGCCGGCATCGACCTGGACGTCCACGACATGCAACGCGGCAAAGTTTGGAAGCTTGGACCAAGAGCCAAAACAGCCACCAAGATCAGCTTCTCGGCCACCGAACTGATCGCACTCTCCATGGGCCGGCAACTGATGCACCCTTTGGCGGGCACTCCCTTTTGGCGAGGCATCGAGACGTTCTGGAACAAAGTTAACGAACAGATTCCCGATTCCGTTTTAACCCACTACAAAAAGTTCGACAAAACGCTGCGAGTCCTAGGCGTTCCAACCAAGTCCTACAAAAAACAACAAGGCATCATCAAAACGATCAACCGTTCGATCCAAGAACACCGCGTCGTCGAGATCACCTATCAGTCCCCCGGCGCCGCGCCGAAGACTCGCAAGATCGAACCTTACACGGTCGCGTTGTTTCAATCGAGCATCTACATCATCGCGGCGGCCTGTGAAGTCGAAGACCCAGACCAGCGGATTCGCAAATGGAAGCTCGACCGTTTCACCAAAGCCACCGGGCTGGATGAATGGTTTAAACCGCCTGCGGATTTGGACCTGGACGAATACATCGGTAAATCGATGAGCATGTTCTTTGGCAAGAAGAAAAAGAACATGAAAAACTTCCGCGTCCGCGTCGATGCCAAAGCCGCTCAATGGATCATCGAAGATCCGTTGCATGCAGACCAATCGATCAAAGAGTACAATGATGGCAGCATCGAAGTCTTGGTGCCAGCCAGTTCACCGATGGAGATCATTCCAAGAGTTTTGAGTATGGGAGCGAGTGCCCAAATTGTCGCGCCGAAGTCAGCGCGGGACATGGCAAGTAATATCGTTAAACAAATGTCGGAACTATATGATGAGTAACTTTTCTGCCGCCAATGATGCTTCGTTAGACGCCAATCCTTCCAGTGGTCGGTTGGCTAAACTTCATACCTTTTCTTTACTTGGTATCGAAGCCAAGGCGGTAGAAGTCGAAGTCGACGTGTCGCCCCGAGCGATGCCCAAAACAATCCTGGTCGGCCTGCCCGAAGCCGCCGTCCGAGAAAGCACGCATCGCTGCGAACGAGCGATCATCAATTCCGGTTTTACTCGTCCCGCCGATCGAGTCGTCATCAATCTTGCGCCTGCGGAGCTTCCCAAACAAGCCGCTTCGTTCGACTTGCCGATCTCACTGGGCATCCTGATCGGCAGCGGTCAGTTTGGTTCCGACATCTTAAAAGACTACGCCGTCATCGGCGAACTGGCTCTTGAAGGCCACACGCGCCCAGCCAAAGGCGTTCTTTCGATGGCGATCGCTGCGGCAGAGATGGGCCTGACGGGAATCGTTGTTCCTCATGAAAACGCCGCCGAAGCTGCCGTGGTAGAAAACCTGGACGTGATCGCGGTGAATTCGCTCAGCCAAGCCGCCGCGTTTTTCGCCGGCCAACTCGACATCGAACCGACGCCGTCTCGAATCGACGATCTGTTTGAGAACTTTTCAAAATACGAGATCGATTTCTCGGACGTCCGCGGACAAGAAATGGCCAAACGAGCGATCACGATCGCAGCGGCCGGTAACCACAATATTCTGATGCTTGGCCCGCCTGGGTCCGGCAAGACAATGCTGGCCAAACGAGTCAGCACGGTACTACCGCCGCTGACGCCTGACGAATCAATCGAGACCACTCGGATTTACTCCAGCGTTGGCCGGTTGCAAAAAGGTCAAGCACTAATGGCGACGCGGCCGTTTCGCTCGCCACACCATACGATCAGCGAGCCCGGATTGGTAGGCGGTGGCAGTAAACCAATGCCGGGCGAGATCTCGATGGCTCACAACGGCGTTTTGTTTTTAGACGAACTACCTGAGTTCAATCGACGAACGCTCGAAGTGTTACGACAACCGCTAGAAGATCGAATCGTAACGATCTCCCGAGCCCTCACGTCAACGACTTTCCCTTGCGACTTCATGATGGTCGCCGCGCTAAACCCATGCCCCTGCGGCTACCGCAACGATCCTCGCCGCGATTGCCATTGTACGCCGCCGCAAATCGAAAAATACATGGGCAAAATCTCCGGCCCACTGTTGGATCGGATCGACATTCATGTTGAAGTACCCGCGGCGGACTTCAACGAACTGTCTTCTGCAAAACTGGGAACATCCAGCGAGCAGATACGCGAAGAGGTCATGAACGCACGCAAGGCGCAGTTTGAGCGTTTCGACGGAACCTCCGTGATGTACAACGCACAGATGTCCAGCAAGCAGATCCGCCAGTTCTGTCCATTGGACAAACAGTGCATCAACATTCTCCGCACGGCCGTCAACGAAATGGGCCTCTCCGCCCGCGCCCACGACAAAGTCCTTCGCCTCGCCCGCACCATCGCCGACCTCGAAGCCGCCACCGAAATCCGCGACTACCACCTGCATGAAGCGACAAACTTCAGGATGCTCGACCGGGATGTTTGGAAGTAGACTCGGCTCAGGAAAAGCACTAAAACGGAACACTAATCTGCGGTAATCGTCCCTAATTCGACATCCAGTCTCGCGAACCGTTTTCGATCAGTGTTCTTTCCTTACTGAACAAAGCCTTTAGGCGGGAAAGTCGCCTTTCGCTCCGCGAAAGAAGCGTTCCCCTCGGCGGACTCATATAAACCGTTTGACTTTGAACAAGCCGAACGCCCCCCACGAAAAGATGCCCGGGGACGATGCCCGGGGACAGCCACCGGATTTCGATGCCCAACATTCAGAGCGCCGCCTGTCCCCGATGGTTTC